>CATOLC010000022.1 GCA_951800855.1 uncultured Ruminococcus sp. | reverse complement strand
CATTTTCATTGATTACACAGGTTGTGGGACGCTCTGGGCGGGGAAAATATGAGGGAAAAGCAGTGATACAAACTTACACTCCAGAAAATCCCGTGATAAGTTTGGCAGCAAAGCAGGATTATGAGGACTTTTATAATGATGAAATTGAGATAAGGAAGGCTATGTTGTATCCGCCATTTTCAGATATTTGCTATATAGGATTTACGGGGAAAAAGGAAAAAAATGTAGTGGAGGTGAGCAGAGAATTTTTTGAAAAATTAAAAGAAATTGCCTTTAATGAATATAAAGATGTTCCTTTAAGGATATTTAAGCCATCTCCGGCGAATATAAACAAGATTTGTGGGAGCTATAGGTATAGAATATTGCTAAAATGCCGAAATGGAAAAAAATTTTATGGAATGATTTCAAAAATTATGTTAATATATGAGAGAAAGGCTAGTTTAAAACATGTTAATGTGTTTATTGATATGAATCCAAGTTTTATTATGTAAAGGCTTGTTATAAAAAAGGAAGGATTGGTAGTGTAATATGGCACTTAGGAATATAGTTTTAGAGGGTGACCCA
Source organism: uncultured Ruminococcus sp. (assembly GCA_951800855.1). Lineage (GTDB taxonomy): Bacteria > Bacillota > Clostridia > Oscillospirales > Acutalibacteraceae > CASPLG01. Next base: position 10,357 of record CATOLC010000022.1, on the reverse strand, counting down.
ATACTTACTAAAAAATGTCGGGATGTAACTGTTTTTGATGAAAAACTTCACCAATTACTTGATGATATGGATGAAACCATGAGGGATGCGCAAGGAGTAGGATTAGCAGCCCCACAGGTTGGAATACTTAAAAGGGTTGTAGTGGTAGATATAGGCGATGGTTTGATAGAGCTAATTAATCCTGTTATTATAGATAGTAAAGGGGAACAAAAATCCACAGAGGGTTGCTTGTCGTTCCCGGGGAAAACTGCAGTTACTATCAGACCACAGTTTGTAACGGTTAAAGCTCAAGATAGAAATGGAAAAGAATTTGAAATTAAAGGGCATGATCTTAAAGCAAAAGCTTTTTGCCATGAGATAGACCATTTAGACGGCATATCTTTTTTAGAGAGAGCAGTTTATATTTCAGACGGGAAGTTAGGTTCCATAAAAGATGGTGTTAAATCAATAGCCCAAAGAATTGAAAACAAAATTAAAGATAGATTTAAGAAATGATTTAATAGGTATAATGCGATTTTAAAGAATTATAGTTAACTAGCTTTAAGCCAGACTATGTTTTTTGGAAGAATAAAAAATTTATTCAGAAACACTTTTAATTTTGAGAGTTCTCACTGAAAGATAGATTAGATCAAAATTATAAAAATATCCACTCAAAATTTACTGATGAAGATATAAAAAAGGCTAATTTTTCGAATTTTTTGGTATAAATATAAATAAGTTTAGGTGAAATTTATCTTTATCAATCTATAGGTAAGAGCTCTCTTAATTTTAATTAGGATACTAATAAATTATGGGCTTAAAACTGATATATTGTATATAAATTCAGCTGACTAAGGTATGATTTAAAGGAAAATTAAAATGAGGCGGTGCAATTGTGGCAATAAGAAAATTATCTTTAGAAAATGATCCAATTTTACACAAGCCCTGTAGGGAAGTTACTAATTTTGACGAGAGACTTAACATATTGATGGATGATTTGAGAGACACTATGCGTGCATCTAATGCCCTTGGACTTGCCGGTCCTCACATTGGAATACTTAGAAGGATTATATCAATAGAGGCGGAAGAAGGGCTGATAGAAATAATTAATCCCATAATAATAAAGCAGTTAGGGGTTCAGATGGAGACGGAAAGAAGCGTATCGTGTCCGAGAGATAGGATAGTTACAGTAAGACCAATGGAGGTCACAGTAAGAGGGAACGACAGAGTAGGGAATGTAATAGAAGCACATGGGATAGGCTTATCTGCGAGGATATTATGCCATGAAATCGACCAAGTGAATGGAATTTTTTTTAAAGAGAAAGCTGCTTCGATTTTAGGACATTAGTTAAATGTTTAATAAATGTGAGAATTTGACAGATATTTTGAGAAGATTAAGGGTGGAAAAATAGGAATTCTTTCAAAAGCATCTGAAAAAGTTTTTCTAGACTTTAAAATTTCTGAGGTGATTAGTTTTGCGAATTGTATTTATGGGTACGCCTGATTTTGCGGATATATCGCTTAAGAGGCTACTTAGGGAAGAATATGAAGTAAGGGCTGTTTTCACTCAGCCGGATAAGCCAGTCGGAAGGAAACAGGTATTAACGCCACCAAAAACAAAAGTTACAGCGAAGGCATGTGGGATTGAAGTTTATCAGCCGAGGAGCTTGAAAACTGCAGAGATAGAAGGGACGTTCAAAGAATTTGCTCCGGACTTGATAGTTGTGGTGGCGTATGGTAAAATACTTCCTAAAGAGATTCTGGAATGTCCTAGGCTAGGTTGTGTAAATGTGCACGCTTCGCTTTTGCCCAAGTACCGAGGAGCTGCACCTATCCAGTGGAGCATAATAAAGGGGGAAGAGGAAACCGGAGTTACAACGATGCTTATGGATGAAGGGATGGATACGGGAGACATTCTACTTAAGGAGTCTATAAAAATAGAAGAAAATGAAACTTCGGGTGAACTTTTTGAAAGGCTTGCTGATATAGGGGCTGAACTTCTTATAAAAACAATAAAAGGGTTGGAAACGGATTCGATAATACCACTGAAACAACCGGAGGGCGCTTCTTATGCACCAATGCTTGATAAATCGATAGCCAAAATAGATTTTACAAAAACTTCAAATGAGGTTCATAATTTAATTAGGGGACTAAATCCTTGGCCGATAGCATATACTGAGGTGGAAAAGAAAAAATTAAAAATTTACCGCTCCAAAATTTCGGGAGAGACAAATGGAAAACCGGGAGAAATTCTAAACTTATCTCCATTTATTGTATGTTGTGGCAAAGGAACATCGATAGAGCTCAAAGAGGTGCAGTTGGAAGGGAAAAAAAAGATGGGAACTGATGAATTTATAAATGGGTTTAAATTAAAAAAGGGTATGATTTTTGGGGGGATTAATTAATGTACGGATTTTATTATTATGATTACAATTATTTTTTGTATATGATAATTACAATGGGGATTTCTATGTATGCTCATTTTAAGGTGCAAAACACATTTAATAAGTATTCTAAAATTCGCTGTGAAAGAGGGCTAACTGGAGCAGAAGCAGCAGAAAGAGTACTTTCCGGAAATGATATTTCGAATGTTCCAATAGGGCAAATAAGGGGAAAACTAAGCGACCATTATGACCCAAGGGATAACAGCATAAGCTTATCAAAGGAAGTTTATTCAGGAACTTCAATTTCATCCATTGGAGTGGCAGCACATGAAGCAGGGCATGCAGTGCAAAATGCTAAAGGATATACTCCGATAAAAATACGGCAAACCTTGGTTCCAATAGCACAGTTTGGTTCGGGAATTTCTATGCCTTTGGTGTTTATAGGGCTTTTACTTCCTGTTCAATATAGTTTTATGGTAAATATAGGAATTATACTTTTCAGTATGGTAGTTTTATTTGAAATTATTACACTTCCAGTGGAATTTAATGCAAGCAGGAGAGCACTGAATTCGCTAGAACAACTTGGAATTTTAAGTCATGAAGAACTTTATGGCGTGAAAAAAGTATTAAAAGCAGCAGCGTTTACTTACGTTGCCGCAGCGTTTACATCGATACTCTCACTTATCAGACTTTTAGCAATTTCCAGGAGAAGAAATTAAAGAAATTTTTATGGAAATTTCCCGTTTCTAGATTTATGATTAAAACATATAAAAAATTAGTTTTTAGAGAAAATTAAAAAGGAAATGCAAAATTCTGCCTTGAAATATTTTTAAAATTATCTTAATATAGTATAATATTAGTTGATAATGATTAATTATGGGTTTAAGGGGATTGCTTATGAATTTAGTAACGGAATCAGACAGATTAGTTTATAGAAAAATCAACAAAAATGATTTTATTAACTTAAAGCCTATATTAAACAATATTGAAGTAATGTATGCTTGGGAGCATGCCTTTACAGACGAAGAAATCTATGAGTGGATAAATAAAAACATTGTAAGGTATGAAAATGAAGGATTTAGTTATTTTGCTGTTTTAGAAAAGTCTACAAATCAATTTATAGGAGCTGCTGGACCGCTTACCGAGGACATTAATGGTATCAAATATATTGGAATAGCCTATATTATTGATAAAAAATATTGGGGCAAGGGATATGGTTCTGAGAGTGCAAAAACAAGCATGGATTATGTCTTTAAAAATTTAAATTCGGAGACAGTAATTGCAACAATCAGACCCAACAATTGGCCATCACGCAGAATTGCAGAAAAGCTAAATATGAAAGTTCAGTTTGAATATATAAAGAGTTACAATAATATAGATATGCCACATTTAGTTTATTGCCGAAAAAGAATTAATAAAAATCTCTGGTAGTTTAAAAGAAGGCTTTAGGAAAAATCGGGGATTTTGGCATAGATTTTTTGAATTTTGACTTTCGTTTTTTAAAAAAGCTCTATATTTGGTTACCGGAAAAATTAACATATAACTGGTCAATGGAACTAAAAAACATTTTTTGATTTTTTAAGATAAAATGTGCAAATTTTTGCATTTTCTTATTGAGATGTAGTAAGATTTTTCATATAATTGTGTCCGATGGATGAAGAGTTTGCAGGGAGGGATAATTTATGAAAGTTATTATATTATCTGCTACAACCGGAGGTGGCCACATGAGTGCTGCCAATGCAATAAAAAATTACTTATCCGATTTTGGCAGTGACGTAATAGTATTAGATACGATTGAATATATAAACCCTATTTTAAATAAGACAATAACTGAGGGATATGAATATTTGGCTAAAAAAAGGCCTAATATATATAAAGTTATGTATGAGACCGCCAATAAAGAAAAAATTATGAAGGCGATAACTAGAGTAAACAGTTTGATAAGTAAAAAACTTATTCCCTTAGTGAATGAGTATAAACCCGATGTAATTATAACTACGCATCCATTTTCGACGGAGATGGTTTCCCGCCTTAAAGGGAATGGAAAGATAAATATTCCGATAGTTTGCATTATGACAGACTATGCCCCGCATAGAACCTGGATTAATGACCATGTGGATGCATATGTTGTTGCAAATGATGAGATGATAAAGAGCATGTATAGTATGGGTGTACCTTATTGGAAAGTCTATCCATATGGTATCCCTATAGACGAGGGGTTTTATGCAAGAAAGGATAAAAAAATAGTTTTAAGAGAAATGGGGTTGAATCCAGATTTACCGACTCTCCTTATTATGGCTGGAAGTTTTGGAGTTAAAAATATTCTGGAGATTTACAAAGAAATCTTAGGAATTGCTATTGATTTTCAGATTATTGTAATAACAGGCCGAAACGAACAGTTGTATGATTCTATAGAGAGAGTAGTGCATGGAGAAAGGGAGAAAAAAGAGACATCTTTTGAAGCGGTTTGCAGATTTGGCTCAGAGCTTAAATCTTCATTTTTAAAGCTTTATAAGGGGAATAAAAATAAAAACATAAACGTAAATAAGAAGTTTAAAGAGGTTCATAGAAAAAATACGAGAATTATCTATTTTACAAAAGAAGTTGATAAATATATGCAAGCTGCGGACTTAATAATAACTAAGCCTGGAGGACTTACAATAACGGAAGCTTTAGCTTGCAATATTCCCATGGCAATTTTTGATGCAATTCCAGGTCAAGAGGATGAAAACGCTGATTTCTTGGTAAATAAAAATATGGCAATAAGACTGGAAAGAGGAGAAAAAGGAGCTGCAGCGGTAAGGGAGCTTTTAGCGTGCGATGGAAAATTAGAATTGATGAGATTATCCTGCAGAACATTTGATAAATCGGACTCTTTGAGGAAAATAAAGGTTCTGCTAGAAAGAATTTGCGAAAATTTACATACAGATATTTAAATTAAAGTTAAATTATGTTTTATGTCTTGAAAATGCTGATATATGTTATAATATATGGATAAATAGAGTAAAATAGTGGCGGCCAAAGAAAAATATTGGGGCTGAGGTGACGTTTTTTTGAAAAAATGGGGTAGTTCCAAGAGAGCAACATATATTCCATTATTTTTTTTAATATTTGTTATAGTAGTGTGTATAGTAGGCTGGTACGCATTTGTTGAACAAAGAGATAAATCTTTTACTAATACCTCGATGGGAATGGATGTACAAGTTCACCAGATGCTTTGCGGAAATGATGCGGAGTTTGCCGCTGGGAAAGTCAGGGAAAAAATTCAGGAGCTTGAAAATAAAATTTCTTATGACATAGCAGAGTCAGATATTGAGAGAATAAACAGTGGTTCAGGGGAAAAATGGATAAAGGCAAGCGAAGATACAATATCTGCACTTAATAAGTTTATAGATATTTCAAAAAAGAGCAAAGGTGTAATTGACCCCACAGCTTTACCACTTATTTCCCTTTGGGGATTTGATAATACAACGGTTAGATATCCCGAAAGAGATGCAATAGAAAAAGCTTTAGCAAATGTGGACTATCGGTATATAAAGATAAATAATAGTGTAGGGCGTGTAAAAATTAAAAACAAAGGCGGAGCTATAACTTTAAAGCAGATTGAAAAGGGAATAGCATGTAATGCGGCACTTGACATATATAAAAAGTTAAAAATAGACTATGGAGTTATATCGATAGGTAGTGTTGTGGGAGTATATGGTCAAAAGCCGAACGATTCTCTTTGGAAAGTATCTATAAAAGATCCTTTTGTTTGGGATAAGGCAGATTCCAGAGTAGCACATATAAAGGTTAGGGACGGTTATGTTGCCACATTTGGATTAAAATCCGACAAAATAAATATAGATGGAGCTCAAAAAAATAAGCTTTTGGATATAAGATTTGGCGAGCCGGTGAAAAATGATATCGCTTTAGTGAGTGTTTTGCATACCGATGCCATTATTGCAAGTGCACTTTCTCAGGTTTGTTGTGTTTTAGGAAAAGATGAAAGCTTCGAGGTTTTAAATTATTATGGAGCAGAGGCCATTTTGGTATATGAGGATAGAAAAATATATGTTACTCCCAAAATAAGAGAAAATTTCTTCATTACAGATGAAACTTATACTTTAATGACAGAGTAATTTCAATATAGATTATGAATTAAAATTAAGCTTGGAATTTTTTCTATAATTCAGATAATTTTCAAGAATAATAACGGCCGAGACGGCATCTATGATTTTTTTCCTTTTTTCTCCTCGCACATTAACTTCGTTTAAGTTAATTGTGGCGCTAATAGTAGTTTGACGCTCGTCCCATAAAACTGTTTGTATGTTTGTATATTTTTTGAGGGTTTTTTCAAAATCGAGCGCATTTTTCGCACTTTTACCGAGAGAACCATCCATATTTTTAGGGAACCCTATAACTATAAGCTCCACATGTAATTCTGATATTTGTTCAGCTATTTTTTTTGCAAGTACATTTCTATTTTTTTCTGATATAACTTTTAATGGATATGATAATATTTCCGATTTGTCACATAATGCAAGACCTGTTCTTGCTAAGCCTAAGTCAACTGCCATTATTATCATTTGGTATTTCATCCTAACAGAGATTAATAAAAGTTCTACATAGAAATAAAAAATCTATTAGAGTTATGTTTTTGTGAGTTAATAATACTTAAATTACTTCAAACCTTCTTGATATAAACAATTTTCTAGATTAATGATAGTTTGAGTAATACCTTTGGTAGCATCTATCACGTAATCGCAAGAAAAAGATGAATATTCGTTAGCTTCTAAAAGGACTCTTCTTTCAATGTCATTTTTGAGTTCGTCGTGTGTAAGATTTCCATTTAATGCTCTTTTTTTCATCCTATCAACACATTCTTTTCGGTCAGTTTTTATATAAATCACTATTACTTTTCTATCTTTAACATATTCTTTAAAATTTTTTGTCTCAGTAGGGTTAAATGCTATTACAGACCTATCGTTATCACTAATTTGGTCTTCATAGGCCCAGTACCAGTTATTTGCAAAATATGTAATATAAATAAGCTTTCTATCTGTGCTGTTTTCTAAAGGAACAATATTATCTATTGAGTCAATGTCTATAAAAATATGCCCTTCTTCTCCTTTGAACCGAGGAGAGCGAGTGGTATATGTGGGAATATTGATATAGCCATATTTTTTTAGATATTCGGCTATAGTAGTTTTACCGGCTCCAGATTCGCCCAAAAGTATAATTAATATTTTTTTATGTATTGGCCGATTTTCATATTCAGTGTCAATTTCATTTGTAATAGGTTTATAGAATTCATCATATAAAGTGTTTCCAACAAATTTTATGTTGAGTGGTATTTTGATAGATTTAGGGATTTTTTTGCATTTATCGAATGCATGCAAATAAATTGCTTTAACTGATTTGGGTATTTCGACAGTTTCTCTTTTTCCAGAGGGGCAAATTATTAAATGAGTTTTCTCTTTGTTATACAGAATTCCCTGAGAATCACTAGATAAGTCTTTACAATTAGGGTCAACATGAATCCTTTCTAAATCTGGACATGCGTCGATAAATTTTATAAGGTTCAATATGTTTTCTTTTGAACCACTAAAAGTTTCAGGCAAATATATTTCTTTTAGGTTTTCACATTTTATTTCGCAATTATTGGAAAAAGAGGTGATTTTATAACATAGACCATCTTCAATAATCTGAGATGGAATTTTAATGTCAGTTTGTTTATTATCGTTAGATTCATATGCTGATAAGGATATCTTTGTAATTTGTGCTGTAAGATTTTGATTAAATTTAAATCCAAGGTTGCTGTTTATGCTTCCAAATGCGTTTAGCCTTACAAAAAGGTTGCATCCAAATATTAATAGAACTAATAAAAATTTTTTAAAACCTATTTTTTTCATAAATTTCCCCTCACTTATAAAATATATCTATTATTACTTTGGCTGTTAATAGCAAAGTAATTTTTTTGAGTTTTATATTTAAAAATATATATTTTTATTGAGTGTCACTTTTAAAAATAATATCAAAACTATAGGGAATATTTCAATGGAGTTTACAAAATGTTCATAAATTTAATATTGACATATAAAGGGAATAATGATAATATATACTATGTTAGCACTCACTAGAGCAGACTGCTAACTTTTCCATCAAAGAGGTGAGAGAGGTGAATTTTGGGAAAAGAAAGCGCAAGATTTTATCTGTAATCATAAAAAAGCATATTGAATTTGGTGTTCCTATTGGGTCTAAGACTGTGTGTAATGAGCTTGATATTTCAGTTTCATCCGCCACAGTAAGGAGCGAGATGGCGGAGCTTTCTGAGTTAGGATATCTTGACCAGCCACACACCTCTGCGGGGCGGATCCCTTCTTGTTTAGGATATAGACTTTATGTGAACCATTTGATGGAAGCAGAGCTTTTATCTGAAGATGAAAAGAATTTTATAAATGGTACGCTTTGTTCTGCTGCTGATGACCCTGAACATTTATTGGATGAAACAGCAAAGCTTCTTTCGAATATTACAAATTCGACTGCAATTCTAACTACACCGCCAAATTATAAAGCTAGGATAAGAGAAGTTCAGTTTGTAATAACGGGAAAAAGAAATGCAATGCTTATTTTGATGACAACAACAGGTATTGTCCAAAATAAGCTGTTCAGATGTAATTATAACATAACCAGTGAGCTTGTTGACGCATTTAAAAGAGTTATAAATGATAAGTTTAAGGGAAAATTCCTTAAGGATTTAAATCCCGAGTCAATGAGCATGTTGGCGGCGACAGACAGTGATATGTTTTTATTGATGTCTCCTGTTTTAAATGCATTGATGGAAGCAACTCGTGAAGCACTTGAAATTCGCATTAAAGTATCAGGAGAAGCAAATCTTCTTTCAGCGGATGGGTTTGAAAGTGATGATGCAATAAAAGTATTTAAATTTTTGAGAAGTAAAAAGGATATGCTGAAGATTTTATTTACACGAGAAAGAGGAATGAGCATTTTTATAGGTGAAGAAGATTTACATCCTGGTTTAGGAGCGGTTAGTGTTATAACTTCTAGATATATAGTAGGAGGAAGGTCTGGAGCGATTGGAGTTATTGGTCCGGTGCGAATGGACTACAGTGGCTTAGTGGCAAGAATAGAATATTTATCCGGAGCTGTTGGGGGGTGGCTAGGAAGAATTTTAGAGATAGACGCTTGAAATGGTAAATTATATCTTAAAAGGAGAGTTGCCAGTTGGAATTTGACGAAAACATGGAAGAAATCTTAGAAGATGATATAGAGGGTTATTCTTCTGATGATAATATCAATGAAGAGGATGTGCATGAAAAGGAGATAAACAGTCTAAAAAATGAAATCCAGAATTATAAAGAACGTTTAATGAGAACAACTGCAGAGTACGATAATTTTAGGAAAAGAACTGACAAAGAAAAGCTTCAGATGTATTCAAATGCTATGTCAAAAGCAATTTTAAGTATTCTTCCCGTTGTGGACAGTTTAGAGATGGCAGAAAAGTCTGCTGAAGGCGGGAGTGAATCCTATAAAAAGGGACTTTTGATGGTGAAAGCTCAATTTAATGAGGCTCTGAGTGCATTGGGAGTTAAACCGTTTGGCGAAGTGGGAGATACATTTAATCCTGATGTCCATAATGCGGTTTCTCATATAGAAGATGAGAAAAATGAAGAAGAAAATGTGGTTTCTGAAGTTTTTCAAAAGGGCTATAAGCTCCAAGATAAAGTTATTCGTCATGCTATGGTGCAGGTTACAAATTGAGAGCCAATATAAGTTTAATTTTAAAATATTTTAATCAGGAGGAATAAAAAATGTCTAAAATAATAGGTATAGATTTAGGAACAACAAATTCATGTGTATCGGTAATTGAAGGGGGCGAACCGGTAGTAATCACTAATGCCGAAGGAACTAGAACTACTCCGTCAGTTGTTGCATTTTCTAAAACAGGCGAGAGAATGGTGGGGCAGGTAGCAAAGCGCCAAGCAGTTACA
>CATOLC010000021.1 GCA_951800855.1 uncultured Ruminococcus sp. | reverse complement strand
TATGTAGCATATCAAAACCTTTATATCTTTCTTGGAGCGAAGACCGCCTGGTTCCACCCCTCCTAAAAAAGTATCTTTATTCATAATTCTCCTCCTTGTATATTATCATTACCTTAATTTATATTAAAATATTATTTTTATACATTAGATTTTCCATCCTCTTTAACCAGCACTTCTGCGCCCAGTTTTCTAAAGGTTAATTTTATATTTTCATATAGGTTTGTTTGCAACGATAAAACCGTTCTTTTTTCACAAAAAATTTCTGCTTTTAATTTCATTCCCTGTTCATTTATTTCTACATATTTAACTTTGGGAGCAGGAATTTTTAAAACATCCTTGTCTGTCAAAAGAATACCATCCAGAATTTTCCCCGCATCCAATTTTGGATTTAAGCCGGTTATATGTACAAAAAACGAATGCTCGCAAATGTCATAAGGGCTTTCCCTTAAGATATTGTTCGATAAAAGCCTAAAATTAGGAATAATTACTGAATTTCCTTCAGGAGACTTAAGAGTAGTGAATGCCATCTCAATCTTCATAACGTGCCCTTTTACATTCTCAAATTCTATATAATCCCCTACTCTAATCGGCTTATTGAAAATAAGCAAAAAGCCACTGATAAAATTTGACATACTATCCTTTATAAGTATACCAGCAGTAACAATTGAAGCACTTAAGGCTGCCATCACAGATGTAATATTAACGCCTAAAGCAGAAAGAAAAAGAAGCCCTAAAATCACTCTTAAAAAAAGTTTAAAAGCTGAATTTAGAAATGAAACCAACCCTATATCAATATTCATTTGGCCAAAAATCACAGAGGAAATTTTACATATTTTATTTATTAGCCATACCCCAATAAATAAAATCATCATTGCTTTTGCTAATTCCCAGATAAAATCCATTGACCTAAAGTTCATAATATACGGGGCTATATCTATGCTTTGCATAAAAGTTCTCCTTAAAAAGTAATTATAAAAATTATACTCCTCAAACGCTTATACTTCAAGGATATTAAAATTAAAAAGTTAAAATAATATTTCTATTTAGTAGGCTCTCTCTTTGGTCACTATATCAATCCTTTTTCCTTAGAAAAATTTTTATTTAAGTTATTTTATAAACAGCTTTTTGGTAATCTTAATCCCTTTAGAGCATTTGACTATAAAGTGTATAATAAATATAATGTAATAGATTCTTAGTGGAAATAGGAGAAATTAGTAAAATGACTAATCTATTGATAAAACTTTTTGTAAAAGAATTTAAAAATTCGCAGGATACAGACTCGCCTATTGTAAGAAAAAAATTTGGAATGCTAAGCGGGATTGTAGGAATAATATGTAATACGGTTTTATTTGCAGCAAAACTTTTTGTTGGTATTATCACAGCTTCAATTGCTGTAAGTGCTGATGCTTTTAACAACCTTGCCGATGCAGGGTCGTCCATAGTAACACTAGCATGTTTTAAAATAGCAGGTACTCCCGCGGACAAGGAGCATCCATTTGGCCATGGAAGGGTTGAGTATATTGCCAGTTTAATCCTTTCTGTAGCAATTCTTATAACAGGATTAGGATTTGTAAAATCCTCAATTGAAAAAATAATATTACCTGAACCAATCGCCTTTAATCAAATATCTATCATCATACTTATACTTTCGCTAATGTTAAAGCTTTGGATGGGACTTTTCAATAAAAAGCTCAGTAATATAGTAAATTCCTATGCAATGAAAGCAGCTTCCCTTGACAGCCTTGCAGATGTCGCAGCAACCGCTTCTGTCCTTTTGAGCATATTAGTCTCTCGCCTTACCGGTCTTTGCATTGATGGATATGCCGGGCTTATAGTCGCTGCATTTATACTGTTCACCGGAGTCGAAATTATAAAAGAATCTCTTGGACCGCTTATGGGGCAAGCTCCTGACCCCAAACTTATAAACGAAATAGATAAAATAGTTTCGGCTCACAAAGAAATCGTGGGAGTTCATAATCTTATGATACATAATTATGGCCCTAAACAAATGATTGTCTCATTCCACGCCGAAATGCCTGCGGAAATTGATATTTTAAAACTACATGATATTTTAGATTCAGTGGAAAAAGAACTTTGGGTCAATCTTAGTTGTCAGACAATAATTCATATGGACCCTATTGTTACAGATGATAAAAATTTAAATGATATGCGGGAAAAAATCTCAGATATTGTAAAAAATTTTCATCCTCTTGCTCAAATTTATGATTTAAGACTAATTCCTAACTCCAAAAAACCTACTTTAATTTTTGGGCTTTCAGCTCCCTTTGATTTGCAACAGTCGGACAGTCAAATTATAGATTTATTACAAGATAAATTAAAATCTTTAGACAATTCTTATAAATATATAATAACTATCAACCGAGTAACTCTCGAAACCGCTAACTTAACAGAAAGCCATAAAGAAAATGAATCTTGATGAAAAATTTATGAAAAAAGCGTTGGAATTAGCAGAAAAAGCCGCCTATGAAAATGAAATCCCCGTTGGCGCAATAATTGTTTTAAATGATAAAATTATCGCTACCGGCAGAAACCAAAGGGAAATCACTCAGAATGCTTTGAAACACGCTGAAATAGAAGCTATTGAGTCAGCTTGCAAATTTTTAAAAAGCTGGAGACTTACTGGCTGTGAACTGTATGTGACTTTAGAACCGTGCCCTATGTGTGCAGGAGCAATTATAAACTCGAGAATTTCCCGTGTAATTTTTGGAACACATGACCCAAAGGCGGGTTCATGCGGGTCTATAATAGACTTATTTGATTTGCCCTATAATCATAAGCCGGTTGTTACCTGTGGGATATTGCAAAATGAATGTTCGTCAGTATTATCAGATTTTTTTAAGAGTTTAAGAGAATCCAAAAAAAAGTCTATATAAATTCAAAAATTTTAAGAGATATTTGTTTTCTAGATGTATTAGCTGCTAAAAATGTATAAACTAAAACCCCGGTTTTAATACAATTAGTTTTCCTATTCAGAACTCTTAGAATTTTTAATAATTCCCCATACCTTTTCCATTATCTTTGGACTCTTGTTTTCATCCTTTTTTATATTTTCGCATTTTCCAGCGGCAACATCTTCCAAAAACTTCTCTTCATCTATTACTTCCAAACCTTTTTTTATGTATCTTTCGCATATATCATATAAAGATTCAAGTGTCTCAGAAGTAACTTTTATATTATTTTCTCTAAAAACTTTTAAAATATCATTTTGAGTATTTATCTTTTCAATCCTTAATAGAAATTCCGGATTATGAAAAAGGTCAATCACTTGCTGTTCTTCCAAACTTCGTTTATCTTCTTTCGGCATAATTATACCTCCATTTCAATTTAATCACCAAAACAAATTCCTATACTTTTAGCATATTTTATCAGATTATAGTCCGTAGGTACGCTTTTTATTTTCCCTGCAACCTCGCTTAAGTCAATTGGAACTATCTCTCCATCTTTTAAAGATACCATTTTCCCATAGATTTTCTTCTTTGCCAAATCAGCAGCTGCTGCTCCAAATTTAGTCGCAAGAATACGGTCATAAGCAGATGTGCTTCCACCCCTCTGATAATATCCCGGAACTGCTACTTTCACTTCTTGAACAGTTAATTTACTAAGCTCACGGGCAAGTCTATAAGATGGAGAGCCGCCCTCTTTTCCTCTGGGAACAGCCTCCGAGCCAAAACTAAAAACAGCTCCCTCAGCAAGTGCGATTATTGAAAAATTTTTTCCTTCTTTCTTATTTTTTTCTATATTTTTATAAATTGATCCAAGTGTACAGGGAATTTCCGGTATCAATATTATATCAGCACCACCAGCCACGCCAGAGTGCAAAGCTAGCCAGCCAGCTTTATGCCCCATAATCTCAACTACAAATATCCTGCCATGTGATTTGGCTGTGGTATAAATATGGTCTATATATTCCGTAGCAGCATCGATTGCGCTCTGAAAGCCAAACGTCATATCTGTACCCCAAATATCATTGTCTATTGTTTTTGGCAAAGATATTATGTTTAGTCCCTCTCCGCTTAGTAAATTAGCTGTTTTTTGAGTTCCATTTCCTCCAAGTACAAAAAGGCACTCAAGTTCTGCTTTGTTATAAGACTTTTTCATTGCCTCAACTTTGTCAATATTATCCTCTCCTATAATCCTTAGCCTTTTAAACGGCTGTCTGGAGGTTCCTAGAATTGTCCCGCCAATGTCAATAATCTCAGAAAAATCCAAAGAAGTTAAAATTTTATACTCATTTTTTATAAGACCAGTGTATCCGTCTAAAAAGCCTACTAATTCTAAACTATCAGCATCGAACTCATGATAAAGAGCTTTGCATATCCCTCTTATCGCTGTATTTAATCCCTGACAATCCCCACCACTTGTAAGTATCCCCATTCTATGCATAAAGTAAGCTCCTTTATCTACTATTCTGTTCTATATCATCTGATGTCCTTGGTGTAAATATTTTTATATTATTTTTGAAATTGTTTTTCTTTTTATTTTTTCCAAATAATTTAAATAATTCCATTTGACTATCTAAAAATTCATCCTTGTAATTAATTCGGTGATATTTCCCCTTATTATCTTGAATTCTTGCATTTTTTGTGTCATTAAGCAAAATATTCAAAACATTAACTGTTCTCTCACGCAATCCCGTATCCTCCACCGGAAACAAAATTTCTACTCTTCTATCAAGGTTCCTCGGCATAAGGTCTGCGCTTCCCATATATATTTTTGGACTTCCGGCATTCTCAAAGTAAAATATTCGGCTATGCTCCAAAAATCTCCCCACAATACTTCTAACTTGTATATTTTCACTATATCCTTTAACTCCAGGGATTAAACAACACATTCCTCTAACAATCAAGTTTATATCTACCCCTGCATTAGACGCTAAATACAAATCTTTTATTATTTTACTGTCTACAACAGCATTAATTTTTATTACTATCTTACTCGGAAGCCCTCGTTTTGCATTTTCAGTCTCATTTTCAATCATATTTTTGAAAAATTGTCTCATGTCCATAGGAGCTACCACTAATTTTTTATACTCTGGAGGCTTTGAATACCCAGTTAAACTATTAAATAATGACGATGCGTCTCTGCCAAAGTCCTCATTACAAGTAAAAATTCCTATATCTGTATAAAATTTTGCTGTTGTATCGTTATAATTTCCCGTACCGAAATGAATATACCTTCTTATTAAGTTTCCCTCTCGCCTTACCACTAAAAGAACTTTACAGTGGACTTTTAACCCAGTTAAACCATATATAACATGACATCCGGCCTTTTCTAATTTTTTTGCCCATCCTATATTATTTTCCTCATCGAACCTTGCTTTCAGTTCCACAAGAACCGTGACCTGCTTTCCATTCTCGGCTGCCTTTATTAAAGCTGCAATAATTGGCGAATTTCCACTTACACGGTATAACACCTGTTTAATCGCCAAAACGCTCTCATCCTCTGCCGCAGCTTGAATAAAATTAGTAACCCAATCGAAAGTCTCAAAAGGATGATAAACCATCCTGTCCTTTTCACGAATTGCTTTGAATATATCTGTACATCCAACAAAATCCGCCGGAGGTGATACCTGTTTCAATTTGCCGAATTTCAGCTTGCTGTCTCCTTCCTCATTATAAAATTTAGAAAGAAAAGTTAAATCTATAGGTCCTCTTGCCTCATAAATTTCCTTTTTCCCTACATCAAGAATACTAACTAAAAATTTTTTGATACCTTTGCTCGTTTTATCTCCTATTTCTAGTCTGACTAAGTCCCCTCGTTTCCTCTTTTTTATAGATTTTTCTATTTCAGTCAGTAGATTCTGAGCTCCTTCATCTATTTCAATATCAGAATTTCTTGTTATTCTGAATGTGCAACTCGATTTTATACTATTAAGCTCAAAAAGTCTGGATAGCTGTCCCCTGATTATATTTTCCAGTAATATATAACTTTTTCCATTTAAGCTCGGTATTTCAATATATCTCGGTAAAATAGATGGAACCTGTACGATGCCAAAAAGTGATTCCTGGTTTTTTTCAAATTCCACCGCAATATTCAAGCTTTTATTGGACAAAAAAGGAAATGGACGCCCCATATCCACAGCTAAAGGAGTTAAAACCGGAAAAATAATCTTTTCAAAATAATCTTCAGCGTAACTCATCTGTTCTAAATTAAGGTCATCCCATTTTAAAAATTTTACACCTATCTTTCCAAGTGACGGCAAAATTTGATTAAAAAAGCAAGAATACTGCTTACCATAAAATTTATGTATCTTGCTTGTAAGCATCCCTAAAAGTTGCTTTGGTTTAAGTCCAGAAGAATCTTTACTTCCTGGCTTAGTCAGCTTTTTATCCATAACCTCCGCCACTCTTATCATAAAAAACTCGTCAAGATTTGAAGCTGTAATAGAAAGAAATTTAAGTCTCTCCATTATAGGATTACTTATACTCATAGCTTCTTCAAGCACTCGCATATTGAAATCCATCCAGCTTAAGTGCCTGTTTTTAAATGGCATATCATCTTTGTCAAACTTCTCCTCCCCCATATTATTTCACTCCATTCCAGGGAATTTTTTACCCTTTTAGGCTTTTCAGCAATGTTTCACTGCAAAAAAGCAATACAAATCCATTAACTCACCCTATATCTAATTTTATTTGCAATATGCATATAAAAAATACATATAAACTTAAAAATATATCTATTATAAATCATTTTTATCTTAATTGCAACAAATTCATGAAATTAATAAAATATTTAGGCAATTCGCTAACTATCTCAATATATTTTTTACTTCTTGGATGTAAAAATCCTATTGTCTTAGCATGTAAGCACTGACCGTTTAGATTCCCGAGTTTATTTTTTGAGCCATAAACCTCATCACCGCTCACCGGATGACCAATATAAGACATATGGACTCTTATCTGATGTGTTCTCCCTGTCTCCAAGGTTAATTTTAGCCTTGTGAAACCCTCATATCTCTCTAAAACCTGAAAATGAGTAATGGCATTCTTGGAGTTTTTATATGTAACAGCCATTTTTTTTCTGTCTTTTGGATGTCTTCCAATAGGAAAATCTAGCGTGCCCTTTTCATCTTTTATTTTTCCTTCCACAATCGTTTCATATTCTCTTTTAAAATTATGAACTTTAATCTGCTCTGCTAAAATTCGGTGGGCAAAATCATTTTTGGCTACTATTAACAAACCACTTGTGTTTTTATCTATCCTATGCACTATTCCAGGACGGACTATTCCGTTTATTCCTGATAATGTATCTTTACAATAATACAGCAAAGCATTAACTAGTGTTCCACTACTATTCCCAGGGGCAGGATGAACAACCATTCCCTGTGGCTTATTAACAACCAGCAAATCCCCATCCTCATATCTTATGTCAAGAGGAATGTTTTCGGACTTCACCTCTAAATCAGTTATAGGAGGAATGTCTACAGAGATTATGTCCCTTTCCTTTACTTTATAATTCTTTTCTTCTAAAATCCCATTAACTTTAACAGCCTTCTGGTCAATTAGCTTTTGTACAGCAGAACGTGTATAATCCGACAAATGCAAACATAGAAACTTATCAAGTCTAATATTAGATTCTTCGGATTTAACCGCTATATCGATAACTTGCATATTATCTCTTCACCCTATAATTTTTTCATCTTTTTGTACAAATATTACATTAATAATTAGACCTGTCACTCCCAATGTCAAACAGCAATCTGCAAAATTAAAAACCGGAGAAAAAAAAGATAGTTTTATATAGTCAACCACATATCCATTTAGTATCCTATCCGCTAAATTCCCTAGTCCCCCTCCAATTGCCAGCACCGACGAAACCAGAAAAATATTATTATATTCTTTTGTACTTAGTACCACTAAAACTAAACCCAAAACAACAACAGATGAAATACAAATTAATAATTCTCTGTTTTCACTAAAAATACCAAACGCAGCGCCCCTGTTTTCAACATAAAGTATCTGTATAAATCCATTAAACATTTCTACTATAGGCTTGTCTTTTATATTAATTTTTACAGAAAATTTTATTAGTAAATCAATTACACTAAATATACATGCAAATAACAAATAAAAAACTTTATTTTTCATAATATCCTTCCTTTGTTCATTTTTGTTAAACGACAAAAATGGAACCAAAAAACGTTCCAAAGAGGGCTTTCGATTCCCTCTTTGGATTCTCCCTAAACGACTGGGCTGCTGCCCAGACCCAGCCCTTTTAATTCTTCTACTATATAATGCTAATATCTAGTTTTTAATTTAACACATTTACGCACCTTTCGCACAGGTCCGGCTTATCTGAATCTAAACCCACAGTCTTGCTATAACTCCAGCATCTCGCACATTTATTCCCACTTGCATGTTCCACCATAGCTGTAACGCCTTTAACCCCAGTAATTTCAGTTCCGTCTCCTTCGGAGGGAGAAATAACAACTTCAGATACTATAAGAGTAGTTTTCATTATATCCGATATACTTTTAATAAAATCATAATTTTCCTTCCCGAAAAAAATGTTTACTTTTGCCTCAAGCGATGAACCTATTGTTTTAGCTTTTCTTGCATTTTCTAAAATTCTTCTTATTTCCCCGCAAATTTTTAAAATATAATCCCATTTTTCTTCAAATTTATCTTCTACAACAATAGATTTTTTATCCGGCATATCGTTTAAAATAATATACTCTGTTTGAGCACCGTTTTCATGAGGCATATATTTCCAGATTTCCTGAGTAGTAAAAGGTAAAATAGGTGATAGAAGCCGAGCTAAAGCATCAGCTATCCAATAGATACACGTCTGCGCACTGCGTCTTTCTCTGCTTTCAGCTTTATAGACATATAAGCGGTCTTTTAGCACATCCAAGTAAAAATTAGACATATCCACTATGCAAAACTTATGTATTGCATGGTAAACCCCATGAAACTCAAGCTTTTCGTAGGCATCTTCCACTGTATCTATCAATTCATTAAGCCTTAAAATTGCCCATTTGTCCATTTCTTCCATTTCGGATGTTTCTACCAAATCTTTGTTAGGGTCAAAATCATATAGATTACTTATCATATACCTTACGGTATTTCTAATTTTTCTATAAGACTCACTAAGCTGACCGAGTACATCATATGAAATTTTAACATCAGAATGATAGTCGGAAGAAGCTACCCAAAGCCTAAGAATATCTGCTCCATACTTTTGGACAACTTTTTCAGGAGAAACTCCATTCCCCTGAGATTTAGACTGTTTTTTGCCTTCCTCGTCTACTACCCAGCCATGTGTTGCAACAGCCTTATATGGAGATTTCCCATATGCTGCTACTCCCGTTAGAAGAGATGACTGAAACCAACCACGGTATTGGTCTGCTCCTTCTAAATATAAGTCCGCCGGCCAAGCAAGACCATTATTCTCATTGCAAACCACAGCATGGGTTACCCCTGAATCAAACCAAACATCCATTATATCTGTTTCTTTGAAAAATTTTTTATTTCCGCATTTATGGCAAGAAATATCCTCTGGTAAAATTTCATTTGCTTCCTTTATATACCAGACACCAGACCCTTCTTCCCCGAAAAGCTCTGCTACAGTTTGCATTGCATTGCTGTCCAGAAGAGGTTCTTTGCACTTTTCGCAAAAAAATATGGGTATGGGAACTCCCCATTTTCTCTGCCTTGAAATGCACCAATCTTTTCTCTCGCTTATCATGGACGATATTCTTTCTTTTCCCCAAGGAGGAATCCAATTTACTTTTTCAACTTCTGAAAGTGCCTGCTCTTTAAATTTGTCTATTGAACAAAACCACTGTTTAGTTGCTCTGAACAAAATTGGATTTTTGCATCTCCAGCAATGAGGATATTGATGGTTTATTTCTTTGACTGCAAACAAATATCCGTCTTTGCTCAGTTTTTCTATTATTTTTTCACTCGCAGAATGTGTGTTTAGTCCTTGGAATTCTCCGGCTTCAGCAGTTAAAAATCCCTTTGAATCCACCGGAACGATAATTGGAATATCTTTATAATTTTGACAAACCTCAAAGTCTTCCACTCCATGACCAGGCGCAGTGTGTACACATCCCGTACCGCTTTCCAGAGTAACGTGATCTCCTAAAATTACAACAGATTTTCTCTCCAAAAAAGGATGCTGTGTCTCAATATACTCTAAGTCTTTCCCCTGGACTTCCCCTAAAACTTGATAGTTTTCTATTCCGGCGGCCTTCATAGACTCTTCCACCAATTTAGCAGCCACAATGTAATATTCCTCATCTGCTTTTACTATGGAATATCCATACCTTGCTCCAACGCAAATTGCTACATTCCCCGGCAAAGTCCAAGCTGTTGTAGTCCATATAACAAAATATGTTTTGCTAAGGTCAATTCCCCATTTATTAAGTTTACCTTTATCGTCTGCAATTCTAAATTTCACATAAATTGATTTACAATCATCATTGGAATATTCTATTTCAGCTTCTGCTAAAGCTGTCTCGCAACTCGGACACCAATAAACCGGCTTAAGCCCACGATAAATAGAACCTTTTTCCACCATTTTTGCAAAAATTTCTATTTGTTTTTTCTCAAATTTCGGGAGTAATGTTATATATGAGTTATCCCAATCAGCCAAAACCCCTAAACGCTTGAACTGTTTCCGCTGGTCATTAACATACCCCATCGCAAACTCTGCACATAGTTTACGCAGCTCTATATCCGTTAAATTTTTAGCTTTTTCCATACCAACTTTTGCTCTGGCTTTTAATTCTGTAGGAAGCCCATGAGTATCCCATCCTGGGACAAATGGCGCTTTAAATCCTGACATATTTTTATACCTTACAACAAAGTCTTTTAAGATTTTATTAAGAGCATGTCCTAGGTGTATGTTCCCATTAGCATAAGGAGGCCCATCATGAAGAACATAGATAGGCTTCCCCTCATTTTTTTTCATTATTTTTTGATAAATTTTATTATTTCCCCAGTTTTCCAATAATTCAGGTTCTTTTTGGTTAAGACCTGCCCTCATGGGAAAATTCGTCCGAGGTAAATTTAGTGTTTCATTATAATCCGCCGGCATTTAGTGTTTCTCCTTCATATCGTTTTTTCGCCTAAAAAGTCCAGAATAGATTCCTTTTCCGAACTCCCGGCTACTCACTCTGTATTTTGCACCAAACCTAAGACTCCCAAGGTCTCTTTTTTCTTTACGTATCCCGGAATCTATATCTTTCATTGTTTCTACTTTATATTTATCTCTTTTTGGTAAAATCTCGTCT
>CATOLC010000020.1 GCA_951800855.1 uncultured Ruminococcus sp. | reverse complement strand
CTTGAGGGGCGATAGATTGTAAGTTTTACACTTTCTCCGACTTTGTATTTAGATATTTCCTCTGAAATTATATCAAATCCTGTCACGTTTATATCGTTTATTTTAATAATAATATCCCCTGTTTTGACACCTTTACTACTCATATCACTATCGCTATTTATCTTAGCAACTATCACCCCCATCGGTACGTTATATATCTGAGCTTGATAGGCACTTACCATTTTACCTGATATACCAAGAGCCACTCTTCCCGAAACATACCCATTTGCAATCAAAGAATCAACCACAGACTTAACTGTATTGCTGGGTATGGCAAACCCTATCCCTTCATAATTTGAATTCAGTTTAACAGAGTTTATCCCCACTACCTGCCCATACATATTAAGCAGTGCTCCCCCGGAGTTTCCTGAATTTATCGCCGCAGAAGTCTGGATATACCTAACGAGTTTTTGTGCTCCTCCCAAAGAGCGATTAAGCCCTGATATGATCCCCTCTGTAAGGGTATTATTAAAATTCATTTCTCCTGCTCCGGGATTTCCTATAGCTAAAGCTTTATTGCCTACTTTAATTTGATCTGAATCAGCAAATGAAGCCTTCGGCATTCCCGTTTTATCAACTTTGATTACAGCTAAGTCAGTTTTTTTGTCTGTTCCTATTATTTTCCCTGAAATTTCTTCCCCTGTATCAAGTACGATTTTAACTCCGTATTTTGTGGAATCTCCTACAACATGCGAATTTGTAACAATATAGCCATCTTCGCTTATTATTATTCCAGATGCCCTGCCTATTGGGTCTGCAAATAAATCAGCACTTGAATCATATACTACAACTCCAACCACAGATGGTCCAGCTTTCTCATATACTTGTTCTGCCGACATATACCCTGCTTCCTGAGGCAAATCTTCCAGAGTTATACTCGCTTTATTGGGATTTTCAATCTTGTTTTCTCCGCTAGATTGTTCCTGGTTCTCGTATCCCCATAGAAAATTCAGATTCTTTGACTCACTCCCATTTTTTATATAATAGATAAAACTTCCCGTTAGGATTGCCAAAAGTAAAATTAGAATACCCACAACAGCAAAAAGAAAAGTTCGAGTATTTTTGCTCATTGCAATCATTTCTTTTTTCTTTGGCGCCACTTCTTCATCAAAATAATCACTTTGTTGTCTATCTTCACTGTTTATAAAATAGTCTTCATGTTTAATTTTTTCAGGATAAATATAATATGAATCTCTTTCTTGAAATTCCTCATTTTTGCCATCTGTTGAATCCCCAAAATCATATCCCATAATCTATCTTTCCTTTCTTTTATTGTTTTTTAATAAACGGTACATATATTTATTTAATTTATACTTGCTATCAAAGCTGTTTTATTGGCAAATTTATAGTAAAAATGGTTTTTTTTTCGCCGCTGGACACTTCTATGCTGCCTTTATGAAGCAATATTATCTTCCTTACAATATAAAGTCCTAACCCTATACCTGTCTTATCTTCACTTCTTGATTTATCAGTTTTATAAAATCTATCAAATACAAATTTTATTTCTTTTTGAGGAATCCCTTTACCAGAATTTTCTATGGCTAAAAGGCAAGATTTATTGTTTTTGGTAAGTGTTATATCTATATATCCTCCATGCTGAGTGAATTTCACAGCGTTTTCAATTAAATTATAAATCGCCTGATGGAGCATATCTTTGTCAGCGTGTATAAATATATGCTTACATTGCGATATTCCTCTGATTTGTATATCTTTTTCATTTATTTTACTTTCAAAGGAAAGTAGCACATTTAATATCTCTGTAAGCAAATCAGTTTTAGATAAATTCAGCTTAACATTATCATTATCTAGCCCTGATAAATCTAGCATCTTTCTCACAAGACGAGACAATCTTCTAATTTCAGACGAAACTATTTTTAAATATCTTGTATGATTTTCTTGTTTAATAACTCCATCCAGTATCCCGTCTATAAAACCTGTAATAGTTGTCATAGGAGTTTTTAATTCATGCGACAGATTCGCTATAAAATTTCGTCTTACGCTATCCGAGACATTTAGAGATTCTGCCATATTATTAAAAGCAGTCCCAAGCTTTGCTATTTCATCTTCACCATTAACCTGAACTCTATTTGTAAAATCTCCCTTAGCCATATATGACGCTGCCTCTGCCATCTGATTCAAGGGTTTCGTCATGTTATATGAGAGCCATCTTATTGTAAAAAATGATATTATTGATGCCACAATAAGTGCAACTATAAATACCTTTATCATTCCTTGTCTAAATGAACTTAAAAACTCCGGATTAGTTGCCGTGAATACTGCACCAATCAGTGTTTTTTGACCACTATGGGTAGAATATACAGCTTCTCCCAAAATATATTGGTCCGATTTATAAATACCATTTAAATTACAAATCTTTGCATATGGATGTTCTGAAATTTCTTCTATAATTTTACTCGAAACTATCCCAGTTTGGAAATTTTCTCTATTAAAAATAGAGCTTATAATTATATTTCCATTTGTATCTGTGACAAAAATATCTATATTCATACTGTTTGACAAAGTATCCATAAAAATTTTTACTGCATCGCCATTAATCCATACTATATTATTATTCTCAACATAACTGTTATTAGCTACCAGATTAGAAACATAACGTACATTTTCAATAAAAATTTCTTCTTTTTCACTTTTCCAGTAATCTGTAATAAAAGTGAATATCATACCTGCAAGAATTAAGAATGTAACCAAGATTGTGCTCATATTTATCCATAGGTATTTTTGAAATAAGTTACTTTTGTTTTTCATGCTTATTCATCAACCTCAAATTTATATCCTACACCCCACACAGTCTTAAGCCGCCACTTGGATGAAACTCCCTCTAGTTTTTTCCGCAGTCTCTTAATATGCACATCTACTGTCCTTGAGTCTCCAAAGTATTCATATCCCCATATTTTATTCAAAAGAACATCCCGAGTAAATACTTTATTCGGATTTTCCGCCAAGTAATAAATCAGTTCCATTTCTTTTGGAGGAGTATCTATCTTTTGACCTTTTACCTTTAACTCATAAGTTGTAAGATTAATAGATAAATCTGGAAAACTTAACTCTTTTTCTGTATGGATACCTGCCGGGTTTACTCTCCGAAAAATTGCTTTTATTCGGGCAACAACCTCTTTTGTTTCGAATGGTTTGACTATATAGTCGTCTGCACCCATTCCAAGGCCTGCTACTTTGTCAATAACCTCACCCTTCGCAGTAAGCATTATCACAGGACAGGAAGATTTTTTGCGTATTTTCTGGCAGACTTTCCATCCATCCACTAAAGGGAGCATTAAATCGAGTAAAACCAAATCAGGATTGTACTTATCAAATTTTTCAAGAGCAGTTTTCCCGTCAAATGCATTTTCAGTATCATAGCCTTCTTTTTCAAGGTAAAGCTCCAAAAGCTCACAGATATTTTTTTCATCGTCCACTATTAATATTTTCTTTTTTTCTTCTATATTACTCACCTCACGTAGTTTTTTGCCAGATACAATAGTATTATAAAACACATTGAGAAAAAAATGGTGAATAATTTTTGAATAATATGTTCCAATAATATGTCCATATAAAAATATCAATTTTGGGAAGTAGCATTTGCGTAGATATACAAAGGCCGAAGAGATAAAACAGGCTCTTTTAAATTGCTATTTTCAGAGCAGCACCGCATTAAAGCTGTTATATTAGTTTAGGTATTTTACGTTAAAAAAATTATAGTGTCTTAACCCATTTCTAAACACTATATCCAGTGCGAAATAAGCAATTATTAAATCATAATAGTTGATTTAGCAGAATGAGAGGTAATATTTATGAGTTTTTAGGGATTAAAGTGTATTAGTAAGAATTTATCATTTTAATCTGAGATGTCTTTAAGTTTTTTTGATAGACATTTGTCTTTACCCTTTTATATGAATATCTCCATCCCACATCGTTTTTTTCATCTCTTATCCCTTCTTCTATAGAAAAATATACCAAATCATCAACATATTCTATATCAACTATATCTCGATAGCTTTCATCTCTATTATATAAAGTTGTCTTTATTGCTTCGAAATCATGGTCATCAATTAATAATTGCTTATTTCCCTTAGGGGCTGTATATACACTAGCGGTTATTGTGTATTCTTTATCAGATGAGAGAGCTTCGGAATCTTTGTATTCCACAAATGGTATATTTAGACGTCTGGGGGCAAAATCGTTTGTTTTTACGGTTTCTTTATTGCTTAAATCCATGGAACATGAATATGTTTCACTGACAGAATCCATAGAACTATTATCAAAAATTAAATAATCTTTTCCGTCTTTTTCAATCACAATAAAATCTTCATTTGTCGTTTCGATAAGTACTTCAAAATCTTTTCCATCCTTTTTCATTCTAGCTATCGATCCATTATAACATCTCATAGTCCCTTCAAATGAGCCATAAGATATATAAACATATTCCCCTTTTATTTGTGTATTTACTATATCTAGATGGGAAAAAATAGACGTTAATTCTTTTTTATTACTTCCATCTATATTTATTGAATTTATCTGAATTTTATCATCAGATAATACTCTATCCTGAAAGTATATAGTTGTATTTTCTTGATCATAAAATATAAATTTGCTATGTGGAATTATTAGTTCTACTTCGTCTAAATTATCTATAACTACGGTGTTCTCCTCTGTTGAGTAAATTATTTTTTTATTTTTTTCATCAACGTACTCAAATTTACCTTTTTGATAATTCTTTTTATCTTTTCCGAAAAAACTAACAGAGTATAATTCCCCGTAATCTGCGGTCATGTCATATTCCTTGAGGTACATTCTCTCACCTAAAATAAATATTTCGGCTGCACCTTTATCTTCAAATAATTCTTCCTTTTCTCCATATTCATTGAGCCTTACCATTTTTTTAACAGAATTTTCAATAAACGAATATGAGTGCCCTAAGCCGGTTTCTTCAAAATTATCTTTTTTATATTCACGATAATATGTATAATTACCTGATTTCACATAGTTACTTCCGTTATTTATGGTAAATGCGCTATTTTTTTGAGAGTTTTCTTCCTCAAAATAGATATTTCCCTTGTTATCAGTCTCCTCTGAACTGTAGCTCTCAGAACCTTCTTTTATTAAAAAATTTTTTATATAGTTATTATAAAATGACACAATATATTGCTTATTGATAAAAATTAAAATTAATGCACCCAGAATTAATAAAAATAAAATGTAAATTTTTTTATTGTTCTTCATTCTTGTCAACTCCATATCATTAATAAGTTTTATTAATTTATTATATCACTTTTTCTACACATATTAAGATAAGTGTCCTATACAGTATCCGTCTTCACAGCTATCTATATAAGTATCAATAATTTCTCCCCTAATGTCTTTATCACTTTTCACCTTAACTAAAATATAGTTAGGGGTATATCCTTCATAATAAATATCATTTTGAGAACTTTCATAAAGAACCGGAAAACATTTACCTAAAAATCCAGTTAACACATTTTTAGTTTGCTTTTGAGACTCGGCTATAGCCTGTTTCACTCTTAATATTTTTAAATCTTTAGGTATTTGATATGGCATATCCGCAGCTAATGTCCCACTGCGAACCGAGTAAGGAAAAACATGGGCTTTTAAAAATCCCACTTTTTTTATCATTTTTATTGAATCTTTAAAATCTTCTTCAGTTTCCCCTGGAAATCCAACTATCAAATCCGTTGTAATAGTAGGATTTTTAAATAATCTATTAATTTTATTAACTATATCTAAATAATCTTCCCTTGTATATCGACGTCTCATGGATTTTAATATGCGATTAGAGCCACTTTGAAGTGCCAAGTGAAACTGAGGGCAAAACTTAGGATTTTTAGACAAGTTAACAAGGAGTTCTTCGTTTACTAAGTCAGGTTCCAATGAACCTAATCTAATACGTTTTATGTCAGAAACCGAACTCACTGCCTTAACCACATCGCAAAGTTTTAATCCAATATCGATACCAAATGAAGATAAATTTATACCAACAAAAGTTACTTCTTTATATCCATTTTTTCCCAATTTTTTTACTTCACATAAAATCTCATCTATAGGTTTAGATGTAATTTCTCCTCTTGCATACGGTATTATGCAATAACTACAAAATCTATTGCATCCATCTTCAATTTTTAAAAATGCTCTTGTCCTTTCTGAAAACCTAGAAATAGAAAAATTAGAAAAATCAGCCCGTTCAGAATTTATAGATATAATCTTTTGATGAGCTTTAATAAAATTTTGCAGAATATCAACTAATCTATTTTTGTTTGAATTTCCTATTAAAATATCAACATCTTTAAAATCATTTTCCACTTTAGGAAAAGCTTGAGGAACACATCCCATAATAACAAGTATAGCATTAATATTATTTTTCTTTACAAAATTTAAAGACTTTTTTAGTTTTCTCAAACTCTCTGATGTAACTGCACAAGAATTAAAAATTACAATATCAGCACCAAAAATATTGTCTACTTTATCATAACCAGCTTTTATCAATAATTCTGATACTGCTTCTGAATCATACTGATTAACTTTACATCCAAATGTAATAATGCAAAACTTCACACTGTTCTCCTAAATACAAACTGGTGGAGATAAACGGGTTCGAACCGTTGACCCCCTGCTTGCAAAGCAGGTGCTCTCCCAACTGAGCTATACCCCCAAATAAAAATAACTAACCAAAATCAACTCTAAAATTCACACCAATACTAAAAACCCCAAAAATTAAACAAGAGATAAAAGGAAAATATAAAAAGAAGAAGTCTCCATAGAAAGGAGGTGATCCAGCCGCACCTTCCGATACGGCTACCTTGTTACGACTTCACCCCAGTCACTAATCCTACCTTCGGCAACGTCCTCCTTACGGTTAAACAATTGACTTCGGGTATTACCAGCTCCCATGGTGTGACGGGCGGTGTGTACAAGGCCCGGGAACGTATTCAC
Organism: uncultured Ruminococcus sp.; assembly: GCA_951800855.1. Lineage (GTDB taxonomy): Bacteria > Bacillota > Clostridia > Oscillospirales > Acutalibacteraceae > CASPLG01. The sequence continues at coordinate 4,582 of CATOLC010000020.1, read as the reverse complement.
CGCGGCATGCTGATCCGCGATTACTAGCAATTCCAACTTCATGCAGGCGAGTTTCAGCCTGCAATCTGAACTGAGATCATTTTTTGAGATTCGCTCCAGATCGCTCCTTCGCTTCCCTCTGTTTTGACCATTGTAGTACGTGTGTTGCCCAGGTCATAAAGGGCATGATGATCTGACGTCATCCCCACCTTCCTCCGTTTTATCAACGGCAGTCCCATTAGAGTCCTCTTGCGTAGTAACTAATAGTAAGGGTTGCGCTCGTTGCGGGACTTAACCCAACATCTCACGACACGAGCTGACGACAACCATGCACCACCTGTCTCGACTTTCCCCGAAGGGCACCTAATGTATCTCTACTTCGTTAGCCGGATGTCAAGACCTGGTAAGGTTCTTCGCGTATCTTCGAATTAAACCACATACTCCACTGCTTGTGCGGGCCCCCGTCAATTCCTTTGAGTTTCAACCTTGCGGCCGTACTCCCCAGGTGGATTACTTATTGTGTTAACTCCGGCACGGAAGGGGTCTTCCTCCCACACCTAGTAATCATCGTTTACAGCATGGACTACCAGGGTATCTAATCCTGTTTGCTCCCCATGCTTTCGTGCCTCAGCGTCAGTTTGAGCCCAGCAAGCCGCCTTCGCCACTGGTGTTCCTTCCGATCTCTACGCATTTCACCGCTACACCGGAAATTCCGCTTGCCTCTACTCTACTCAAGCTATGCAGTTTCAAACGCAGTTCACAGGTTAAGCCTGTACATTTCACGCCTGACTTGCCTAGCCGCCTACACACCCTTTACACCCAGTAATTCCGGATAACGCTCGCCCCCTACGTATTACCGCGGCTGCTGGCACGTAGTTAGCCGGAGCTTCCTCCCAGCCTACCGTCATTCGTTTCTTCGGCTGGGACAGAGGTTTACAATCCGAAAATCTTCTTCCCTCACGCGGCATTGCTGCATCAGAGTTTCCTCCATTGTGCAATATCCCCCACTGCTGCCTCCCGTAGGAGTCTGGGCCGTATCTCAGTCCCAATGTGGCCGTTCTACCTCTCAGTACGGCTACTGATCGTCGCCTTGGTAGGCCATTACCCTACCAACTAGCTAATCAGTCGCGAGCCCATCTATGGGCGGATTTCTCCTTTCATGATCTCGATCATGCGATCCTATCACTTTATGCGGTATTAGCAGCCGTTTCCAGCTGTTATCCCCCTCCCTTAGGCAGGTTGCTCACGTGTTACTCACCCGTCCGCCACTAGAATAATAGCAAGCTATCATTCCCGTTCGACTTGCATGTGTTAGGCATGCCGCCAGCGTTCATCCTGAGCCAGGATCAAACTCTCTATTTTTGTTTGTTTATATATCGTTTGTCCTTTTGCTCTTCTTTTTTCTTTCTTTACCTTTTCGGGTCCCTTTTCTCTTGTTTAATTTTCAAGGTCTCTTAGTCACTCGCTCCTGCAAGCGACTTTTTTATATTATCATATGCACCCTCCACCTGTCAACCTATTTTTTTATCTTCTGCTTTTTTATGGTTTTTTAAAGAATAATTTTATCTAATTTGTCTATATTTACCCAATTTATTTAAACCACTATCCGCTCTTTTATTCCTTCAAAAATTTTGTCTCCTATTCCCTTTACATTTTTTATTTCTTCTATACTCAAAAATTTACCTTTTTCCTGCCTATAACTCACAATCTTTTCTGCTTTGGCTTCGCCTATCCCTTTCAAATTTTCTGCTAATTCAGAAGCACTTGCCGTATTTATATTAATAATTTTATCTGCCTGCTCACCCTTTTTTAATTTTTTCTGATTTGATTTTATTTTGTCTTCTTCTTTCTTATTATCTTCTAGATTTGCATTCCTACATTCTTTTTTCTTAACGCCATTTTTGAGTCTTTCGTTTTCTTTAATTTGCTTTTCCCCTCCTTTATGATTTGCATCATTTTCTTTCTTGTCGCTTAACTTTTTATTAGAATTTACATCGTCTTTTCTCTCTTTGTCTCCGGTATTATTAGATTTTTTTGTGATTTTGGAATTATCTGTACTCTCTTTTCTATTTTTTACTTTTGCACTTCCTGCTTCACTCATATTTGTATCTATTTCAAAATCTTGCTCATACTCTTCTTCCTCATCAAACATTTCTTCTGGTTCATACCCTTCTTCATCAAACATTTCTTCTGGCTCATTATCGGACTCCAACCTTTCTTCTTCTATTTCCAAAATAGGAGCCTCGGGCATATTTTTATTTTTGTATAAAAACAGACCACCTCCTACTGCACCTATTAAAACCACCGAGCCCACCACTGCAATCCAAATTTTGTTCATACCTATTTTGTTTAACATTATTAACCTCCTATTTTAATTCTTTTATTATTATTTTATCATGATTTTTTAATAATAGCAAGTAAAATTTTATTTAGGTAGAGCTAAAAAAGATAGCAAAAGAAAGTAAGTGCAAGCAAAATCTCCAGTGTATCAGTATAATGCGTAGAAACCGAAAGGAACACCTAGTGGCGAAAGTGGCCTACTGAGCTCAAACTGACCCTGAGGCACAAAAGCATGGAGAGCAGCCAAGAATTAGATACCCTTGCAGCCCATCTGTAAAAAACTATTACTAAGTGTGGAATAAAAAAGATACATAAGCCCAAATTTGTCGGTTTATGTACCTTTTTCTAATTTTTACTTTTATAAGGCAAATATTTAACCTCTGTAAAATTTTGTAATTTTCCTTAAAAGTGTAACCTAAATTTTTATATTTAGACGCTGAATCAGAGCTTGGAGTAAGCACATTATAGTTAACATACCCAAGCATTAAAAGATTATCTCAAGATTTTTTATATTTTATATAACTAGAACTTTAAAACTGTCTTTATGGCCGAGTGGCCAGTTAAGATAAAAAAGTCCCTGATTCATGGCGTTATCTTTTATTGAACGTTTGCACTCAAAAATAAATGGATAATTATTCTCGTCAATTCCTATGTTATCCATGCGACCTCCATCTGTGGTTTTATACTCAGAAGCAAGGAATGTTACGCCGAAAAATGTATCCATAACACTAAAAATAGCTGTGGCTTTAATATGTGTGGTACCAGCGGCGTTAAAAAGTGTAGCGATTCCTATTTCTATTGTGTTGCATCCTATATTTATAATCCCCTCTATATGAGCATATTGAGTAAATATAGTTTCTATGCTATAAGTTTGTCCAGTGTATATTTTTATATCTGTATTTTTAATTAGTTCATGGGTAATATTTAAAACTTTATTATAGAGTTCACTATTAGGATAATATTTTTTACCAAAATATCATTTTCACGAATAGTTGCAGATATTCTCCAGCATATATCCTATTTAAAATATCGGAATCACTAACATCAGATTTATTAATAGCGCTGTAATTTGTAGTCAATAATTCATACATCAAATAGATGATAATCTCATCCTTTACCTGCCTGATTATATAAATATACTATCACATATTTATTTCTGGATAAGTAAGTTCGCAAACGTGATCCGGCTTTCTACCTTATTTGATTATCATGATGCTTGCTGGTGCATCTCCAGTATTTCCAGATATGGGCTTTGCACCCATAGGAATACATCCTGTTGGTGCAATCGTTCCAACGGACCCTTTTTTCTTTAAATACTCACCTGCTTTAAATACATCTTTATTCTTCAATTCTCCATTAACAATAAAACTACCCTTTGCAGTTCATCATATTCTTTTTGGGTTAGAGTAATGGCATTGCCATTACAGGTAGTTACCCCTGAAAATCCCCCTGTTGTATTATCTAGGTCATTATCTGGAATTCTTTTTTGACACATATAATCACCTCTATTGTAATTTTCATATATTTATTATGCAAACACCGGATAAATTTGTCAATATATCACACTAAAAGGGAGTGCCCTAAAAGAGGATATGATACTGAAAGATTGATAAAAATACTGCAACTGTTTTAGCGTAAAGCACCTCTTTAAGTGCCAACTCAATAAAACCGGTTTTATATATTTAACTTTCTTATATCAACGCATATGGCACTCCCCCACTAAAATACAGCGTTTTTAGCAACTTTTAATGTTTGCTCCTAGAGTGAATGGGCATATTCAAACGCTCAAAGCGAACGAGTTGTATTATGGATTTTATAGAAAATTTTAGTAAAGGAAACATTGATAATCAGAGTAATGATAAAATAAAGTTGATTGGAGGAAATAGCTGGAGCAAAAATAGACGGGGAAATGGGCAAACTAATCACGAAATAATTAGGAAATAATATATCCCAAAATGCAAAGGATAAGAAAAGACAAAAAATGGATTTAAAACCGGAATATAAAGATATAAATGTAAAACATGTGGATACAATTATATAAAAACAAATCGAATATCTATACTGTAGAACATACTAACCGGCTTTTACGCCGTTATTTAGCCCGGTTTGCTCGTAAATTTACTCTGTTTCTAAATCTTTAGATATGATTTTTTATTCTCTTTATCTCTCTTTATATCTTTTCCTTTCGACACCTTTTGCCTTCTATCTATTTCTGCCTTTGTCAATATTTTTTTAAAATTTTCTTTTTTAGTTTTTTAATAAT
>CATOLC010000019.1 GCA_951800855.1 uncultured Ruminococcus sp. | reverse complement strand
TTACTGTACTATATGCATGAGTAGATGCTATAGTATGACAATGAGTATCTGCAATAATTTTCATTTCATCACCCTCTTGAATTATAGTGTTATTTCTTATAATTCTAAACATCCCAAATGCATTTTTCCATTTTAGGAGCACTTTCGGGATATTCCACACCTAAGTTTATAAACAATTCTCTTGCGGCATTATAACCCATCTTTTTCTGACGATTATTCATTGCTGCAATTTCAATTATCACAGCAAGGTTTCGTCCAGTTCTAACCGGAATAGTAATAAAAGGCACTTTCACATTTAAAATTTCAGTGTAGCTGTCTGATTCCATACGATCATATACTTTATCGTCTTTCCATGTTTCAAGGTTTATCACCATATCTATATTTTCCGAAGGTTTAACAGCACCTATTCCAAAGATTCTTCTAGCATTTATTATTCCTACCCCTCTTACCTCTATAAAATGTCTTATGTTATCGGGAGCAGACCCTACCAGCATATTTTTGGATACTTTTCGTATCTCCACTGCATCGTCTGCTATTAATTTATGTCCTCTGTTAAGAAGCTCAATAGCTGTTTCACTTTTTCCGACCCCGCTTTCCCCAATCAGCAAAATTCCCTCTCCATGTACATTCATCAGCCCTCCAGATCGAGTAATCATTGGAGCTAAATGAACATTTAGAAAAGAAACTAAACCAGATATAACATCTGAAGTCACTTCATTCGATATTAGTATTGGTACCGAATACTTTTTAGCTATGTCAAGTATCTCTGTTATTGGTTTTATTCCTCTTGTAAGAAGTAAAGCGGGTGGACGAAGAGACAAAATCATATCTATCGATTTATAAATTTCATTTGAAGTAAGCGTAGAAAGAAAAATTTTTTCACTACGACCCATAATTAACATTCTATTACAATCAAAATCATCTAATGTTCCTATCATTTCAAGACCCATTCTATTAATTTCAATAGATTTAACTAATACGCTATCAGGGTCACAAGGCATAAAAACCTCACTCAAATCAAGCTCTCTAATTATACTTGAAAGTGCGACCGAAGCATCCGCAGCCAATAAAATCACCGCCATATTTAATCTTTAATTTATAAGTTTAGCATAGTATTCAAAAAAATAAAAGAAAATTAAGCCTTAGCTATAAAAAAATCTTATATTCCTACATTCACATTTTTTTATCTATTTTTGTACAACAACAAAAAGGGATATCTTATAAAAAAGTAAAGATATTCCAAAGAGAGATTGCAAATCCCCCTTTGGATTGCTGCTAACTTACTTTTGCAAATATTCATTATTGAGTTTTTTAATTTTTTACTCTGCAAAATTTTCTCATCTTTTAATTTAATTTTATTCTAATTTTATATTCTCATAAATAAATCATGCCTTTAAAACTACATTTAAATTAGATGCTAAATTATTTATGAATTTCGATTCAATTTCTTCTATTTGCTCAGATGTCAAAGTAGATTCGGAACTGCAATATTTTATCTCATACAAAATTGAATGTTCATCTTCACTCATATTTTTATCAATATAAATGTCCTTTACTTCTATATCTTGAATCAGAGGACTAGATTCCGAAATAATTTCCTCAATTTTTTCAGATGAAATATCTTTTTTTACCAAAAAATTATATGTTCTTACCAAAAATGGATATTTAGACTCAAATTTTAATTTTTTGTTTTTTTCCTTTAAGGCTTCTACATAAATTTCACAATAAAAAAGCGGAGTTTTAATAAGTTTTGCATTAGGTACTTTATTAATAATTTTTTTGTTTAGTTCTCCTAAAAGTCCTACAACAGTTCCATCTATTATGATATTATATCCACTTAAATTCTCAAAGAATTTATAATTGTTTCTCTCTAATTTAAAACCTTGAGCAAAATTTTTAAAAATTATATCAATATAATTTAGTAAATCATAATATGAATATTTAATATCATTATTTACTCCCCATCCTTTTTCCATCCTTTTCCCGGAAAAAATAAATCCAAATGTTTCCTTCTCTTTATAGCCTGTTTTAAATCCAGTCCTACTATCTTTTTTATCTTTAAAATAAGTTCTGCCGAGCTCAAAAAGTGCTAAATTAGTATTATTCATTGAATAATTATATGCCAGCGACGAAATGAGCGAATAAGCGAGAGTCGGTCTCATTAGTGCATACTCTTTATTTATTGGATTTTCTAATATTAAATCGGAATACAATCTGTCATTTTGAGTTATACTGAACATATTCATAAAATTTTGAGGTATAAAAGAATACGTTATAACTTCATAAAATCCTAAACCTACAAAAATTTCACGAAGTTTATCCATGTTTTCCCATATTTCATTTCTTTTATAATCAACCTGAATCGTAGGCATCGTTGGAGAAATATTGTCATATCCATGAATTCTTGCTATTTCCTCAATTAAATCTACTTCTTTTTTTACGTCCAAACGATAATCTGGGAACTCTACGCTAATCTCATCGGCATTTTTATCGGTACAACTAAAATCATATTTTTCTAAATACTCTACAATTTGTTCCTTTTTGATAGAAGTCCCGAGCAATAAATTAACGCGTGGTACTCGTACATCAATAAATTCCTTAGTTTTCTTTTCGGGATAAAATTCAAAAGCTGTATCTCTGATTTTTCCACCACAAATTTCTGCTATCATTTCTGCACATATTCCTGCAACATTAAAGCATTGAGTAATATCTATTCCTCTTTCAAATCGGAAAGACGATGGAGTGGATATTTTCATTTTTCGGGAAGCCAAGCGAACACTTATTTCATCAAAGCATGCTGATTCTATCATTACACAGTTTGTATTTTCTTTTACAATCGCTTTATCCGTTCCTATTATTCCGGCAGCACACAGTATTTCCTTTTCATCAGAAATTGTTATATACCCGCTTTGGAGTTTAGCCGGAACATCTCCAAGGGTTAAAATACTACAATCCTTAGATTGTTTTTCAACTTTTATTGTATGCCCTGATATCTTGTTTACATCATAAGTATGCATAGGCTGACCATATTTTAGCATTACGTAGTTTGTTATATCAACCACGGCATTTACTGAATTAATCCCAAGATTTTCAAGAGTTTTCTTTATGTAATCCGGCGTTTTTACACTGTTATCTATTCCATCAATAAGTACCAGTACAAATCTTTTGCTTATTTCAGGGGCAATCTCTACATTAAACGGAAAGTTATTAGCACTTAATTTTAAACCAGGTTTTGGAACGCAAGGAATAGGTTTGCCCTTAAAGGCACATATTTCTCTTGCTATCCCAAGATGAGAAAGCATGTCAGGTCGATTAGCCTTTACCTCTATCGTTACTACTGTGTCATCTCCCTTTCTTATCTTTTCATCCACCTCAAAACCTTGAAGATTTAATATTTTGAAAATCTCCTCTTCTTTTATATCAAATCCACATATTTCCCTGACAAAATTAAAAGAAAATTTGAACAATTATATTCCCCTCCTAAAGCTGTTTCCACAAGCTTATATTGTTTTCGTAAATTTTTCTTATCTCACCTAAACCATAATATAAAAGAGCAAGTCTATTAAGTCCAAGTCCAAATGCAAAACCTGTATATTTTTCGCTGTCATACCCTACACCTTCTAAAACATTCGGATGAACCATTCCCGAACCAAGCACCACAATCCATCCGGAATTTCCACACGTACGGCACCCTTTTCCACCACATTCCACGCAAGACATATCTATCGCAGCACTAGGCTCAGTATAGGGATAATAAGTAGGTCTAAACCTAACTTTTATGCTTGTACCAAAAACTTCCTTAAGTAGTTTTATAAGTACAGCCTTTAAATTCGAAAACGAAATCCCCTCACCTACCATAAGCCCTTCTACCTGGTAAAACATTGGAGTATGCTGAGGGTCTATATCATCCACTCTATAAACAGTTCCGGGAGATATAACCTGAATTGGGGGACTTTCTATTTCCATTGTGCGTACTTGGACAGAAGAAGTATGTGAACGAAGTAAAATATTGGGATGAGTCACATAAAATGTATCTTGCATATCACGTGCAGGATGATGCGATGGCATATTTAGCTTTTCAAAATTATATTTATCCAGTTCAATTTCCGGACCTTGTACTATGGAAAATCCCATACTAACAAATATATTTTCTATTTTTTTATAGAGCTTTATTAAAGGATGAGAGCATCCAATTTTGATATTTTCTTTAAAAATAGAAACATCATATTTATTAAAATTCCTCTTGCTTTCGAAATTATCTTTTAAAATCTCTATTTTTTCATTTGCAAAATTTTTAAACTCATTTATTTCTTTTCCTAATTCTTTTTTAAGAGATATATCTTCTATGTTTTTTAATTCTTTGTATAAACTCCCCAAAAATTTCTTTATGTATTCAGACTTTAGAATTTCTATATCCTTATTATCTTTTACATTAGAAATTTTCTCTATTAATTCTTCTTTTTTTTTGCCTATTTCTTTTACAATATCAAGCATAAATTTCCCTCCTGATTTAAATGTTAAGCTTCTCTCGCAATTCGTCGATTTTATCTAATTTTTCCCAGCTTACTCCTAAATCTTCTCGTCCCATGTGCCCATAAGCTGCTAAACTGCGGTAAATAGGAGCACGCAGACCTAAAGTTTCGATTATTGCTGCTGGTCTTAAGTCAAAAGTCTCTTGAATTGCCCGAGAAATCCTATCATTTTCAATCCTTGACGTTCCAAATGTTTCAACCATTACGGAAACTGGATTTGCCACCCCGATTGCATAGGAAAGCTGAACTTCACATCTGCTGGCAATACCTGCTCCTACTATATTCTTAGCAACATATCTTGCCGCATATGCCGCCGACCTATCCACCTTTGTAGGGTCTTTCCCCGAAAACGCCCCTCCTCCGTGCCTTGAGTAGCCTCCATATGTATCCACAATAATTTTACGGCCGGTCAGCCCTGCGTCTCCATTTGGTCCACCTATTACAAAACGTCCTGTAGGATTAACAAGCACCTGCATATTTTTATTAGATATCTCAGAAGGTATGGCCGGCAAAATAACATTTTCAATTATGTCTTGCCTTATTCTCCCCTGAGAAATTCCATCCATATGCTGCGATGAAATCAAAACAGACTCAATATGGCTGGGACGCCCATTTTCATATTCTAATGTAACTTGTGTTTTTCCGTCAGGTCCTAAATAATCTAAAATTCCTTCTTTCCTAACCTTTGCAAGCCTTTTTGCCAAATTATGTGCCAACGAAATGGGAAGTGGCATTAGCTCGGGAGATTCATCGCACGCAAATCCAAACATTATTCCCTGGTCCCCTGCTCCTATTCGATTAAAATCATCTTTAGAACTATCTTTCATCTCAATTGCACAATCTACACCAAGAGCAATATCAGCAGATTGAGAATTTATGGAGGTTATTATCCCGCAAATGTTCCCATCAAATCCACTGTCTGCACCATTATAACCAACCTCTTTTATCACATTTCTAGCTTCCCCTGCTATATCAACATAACAATTTGTGGAAATTTCCCCCATTATATGCACAAGTCCAGTCGCCGCACATGTCTCACAAGCAACATGTGCATACGGATCTTTCTTAAGAATTGCATCTAAAATTGCATCGGATATTTGGTCACAAAGTTTATCTGGATGACCCTCCGTTACAGATTCAGATGTAAAAAGATTTTTGCACATTATATATTTTCTCTCCTTGTTTTATAAAAACTCTATTTAAAACATGTTATTATACTTTTTCACTGCTTTACACTATCTTTGAGATATGAATTTATAAATTCATCTATGTTTCCATCCATCACAGACTGTACATTACCTATTTCAGTTCCTGTTCTATGGTCTTTTGCCATAGTATACGGCATAAATACATATGAACGTATCTGCGAGCCCCAAGCAATCTCCTTTTGTACCCCTTTTATATCTTCTATTCTATCTAAATGTTCCCGCTCCTTTATCTCTAAAAGCTTTGATTTTAACATTTTCATCGCCATTTCTCTGTTCTGATGTTGGCTTCTTTCGTTTTGACATGCAACAATAATACCTGTGGGAACATGCGTTAACCTCACCGCCGATGAAGTTTTATTTACATGCTGACCTCCAGCACCTGAAGCTCTAAAAACATCCATTTTTATGTCCTCAGGTGCAATTTCAACCTCTATTTCGTCACTTATTTCTGGAATCACCTCAATAGAAGCAAATGATGTATGCCTTCTTCCCGAAGAATCAAAAGGAGAAATCCTCACTAATCGGTGAACTCCCATTTCACCTTTCAAAAATCCATAAGCATTTTCCCCCTCAACTATTATTGAAGCACTTTTAAGCCCCGCTTCCTCTCCATCCAAAAAATCCAACATCTTAACTTTAAATTTATGTTTTTCGCCCCATCTCATATACATACGGCACAGCATCTCTACCCAATCTTGAGCCTCCGTTCCTCCCGCTCCAGAATGAAAATTCAAAATAGCATTTTCTGAATCATATTCGCCTGTAAGAAGTGTGGATAAGGTTTGTTCTTCTAAATCCTCGGAAATTTCTCTAATTTGCTGTTTTAATTCATCCACTAAAGAGATATCTTCTTCTTCATTTGCCATATCAACCATAATACATAAATCATCGTATCTTAGTTTTAAATTTTCGTATTTTGATACTTTAGATTTTATCGAACTAATCATATCAAGAGTTTTTTGGGACTCGTTCTTTGAATCCCAAAAATCTGGTTCACATGTTGCGGTCTCCAAAACTGAAAGTTTAGCTTTTAAGGTGTCTATGCAAAGTGCATCTGATAACGAATTTATTTTCTTATATAAAGCATTTAATTCAATTTTTATCTCTTCAAATTGTACCATTCTAACTTCACCCCATATCTAACCTTTTTTAATTCTTTATTATACACTTCCAGGCGTAATAGTAATTAATTTATCATAAAATACAATTAATTTTTAGCCATTAAAAGTCGAAAAGAAAAAAACAACGCTGAAATATAGATATATAACAGCGCCAACTCCTACCCGAAATCTCTCTTCAATATTTTAAACATTATCAAATCCATTCTTAATCCAGATAAAATAACTAAAACTTAAAATGCTCTACTAACTGACCTATTACGAAAACCACCGCAGTAGAAGACAGTGCAACCGTTAAAAGCCCCTGCCCAAAATATGCAAGCAGAACCGCAGTACCAAAGCCAAGTGTACAAGCTAAAAAATTAGGAGTACAAGAAAACACTTCCGGAATTGTCATTGATGTAAGAACAGCGTAAGGAACATATGTTAAAAAAGACTGCAAAAATTTATTTTTTATTTTGCCTTTGCAAAAAACAAGGGGCAGCATCCGGAGCAAATACATAACTAAAGCACAAATAAAAATTATTATAAGTAATTTTGAGTAATTCATTTATTGGTCCTCCTCATCATTAACTGGAAATAATACAGCACCTATTGAAGAAGCGATAATAGTACATATTATAATAATCCATCCCGATGAAAGCATCTGTTTTACCGCTGGAATACACTCTAAAATTATACTTAGGAAAACAGAAATAGCCACAACACATAAAACTGGTTTAGAGGTCTTGACTGCCGGAACAATAATTGCTGTAAACATTGCATAGACAATTATTCCCATAGCGGTACTCACAGAAATCGGCATAATATCCGTAAATAAACAGCCAGCTAAAGTTCCTATAGCCCATGAGATATATGGTAAAGTAGCTACTCCAAAAAGATATGGGGCTTTTAAGTCTCCTTTTTGCTGAGTTACAATTGCAAATATTTCATCAGTATTAAAAAACGAAAAAATCATCCTTTGTAAAGTTCCCATATTGCGGTCCAATCTCTGTGCTAAAGCAAGCGAAAAAAGAATATAGCGACAATTTACAACAAAGAGTGTAAGTGCATATGTAAATAAAAAAACTTCTCCTCCTTGTATAAGATTAAGAATAGCCAAAATACCTGAGCCTGTATACGTCAAACAGCTCATCAATTGATTGAGCCATAGCGTAAGCCCCGCTTTGTTTGCAGTTACACCACAAGCAAAAGCTACTGGGAAATACCCTAAAGCAATAGGAAGTCCTTCTTTAAACCCTTTTTTAAAATTATTTTTCGTTTCAGTTACACTTTCTTGCATTAACCATCCCACCTTAAATTAAAATAATCCTAGTTACATTCTATAATTATATTATTTTTTTGTCAATTTATAAGACTTAATATCTAAAAAATTATCTTATGATTAACATGTGCAATATATTATTTGTTATTGTTTTTATATTTAATTTTATGTGCTCATAGTAGATTTTTGTGTATAATTTCTACAATTTTATCTCTTATTACTTCCTTATTTTTTGCTCTTATTAGGGAATTAACTTTTATAAGCATGTCATCAAAAATACATATATCGACATTATAAAAACTTATATAAACGCTCTTTTCTCCATGCAGACATTCTATTTCTCCTGTTATCCCAACTCCATAATCTGAACCAGCAAACTCAGCTATATTTTTACTCATTTCACGAGCAATTTCAAAACTATATACACCAAATTTTTCTATCTTTTTTGCGTCTACCCCAAATTTCACTTTATACTCATTAGAATATGTAACTGCTCCAAACTTAAAAACTTTAGATGAGCCACTAACATTCGTAATCTCATCGCAAATTTTTCCCCCTGTGCAAGACTCCATAATAGATATAGTCTCACCTTTTTTCGCTAATCTAGCCACAATCTCAGCAATCATAGCTTATCCTCCCACCATAAATATCGCTATCAACAAGTTTCTTGTAACAAGCACACTGCATGTGCTGCCATTCCTTTATTTTCTCCGGTAAAACCCAGTTTTTCTTCAGTTGTGGCTTTTACATTAATTCTATTTTTATTAATTCCACATGCATCGGCTATATTTATTGACATTTTTTCTAAATGCGGACTAAGCTTAGGAGACTGTGCAACTATTATGCTGTCTATATTCATAATTTCATAATTATTTTCTGACATTTTTTTATTTACTATTTTAAGTAACCCTATACTGTTAGCACCTTTATAAGTATCATCGCTATCCGGGAACATCTTTCCTATATCACCCAATCCTGCCGCACCTAAAATTGCATCTATAACCGCATGAACAAGGACATCAGCATCAGAATGGCCAAGCAAACCCTTCCCATTTTTAATTTCCACTCCGCCCAATATAAGTTTTCTGTCCTCACAAAGTTTATGGACATCATATCCAATCCCTATCCTCATAAAGATTCCTCCAGCCTAAATAATTTTAGTGCATTAGATTTAGTCTGCAAAAGAACTTCTTCATATGATTTATTTTTTATTTCAGCTATTTTTTGTGCTGTAAATTTTATATAAGAAGAATCACATCTTTTCCCTCTATTCGGTACAGGAGCCATATATGGAGCATCAGTTTCGAGCAATATTGACTCAAGCGGAACTTCCTTGACAACTTGGACAAGCTTTTTTGCATTTTTAAATGTAACTACCCCGCCCACTCCAATAAACATACCCAATTTTAAAATTTCCTCAGCCATTTCTAAACTTCCAGAAAAGCAGTGCACTACACCTTTCGGCTGGTAGTTTTTGAGCAAGTTAAGAGTATCCATATGTGCTTCTCTATCATGTACTAAAATTGGAAGGGAGAGCTCATTTGCAATTAAGATTTGCTTTTCAAAAAAATCTATCTGCAGATTCTTATTTTCCTGGCTATAATGATAATCTAACCCTATCTCTCCTACCGCAATAACCTTTTTGTCTTTAGATAAATCTTTTAAAATCTCTAAATTAGTGTCACTTACTGAAACACATTCCGGGTGAATTCCAACCGCTGAATAAACATAAGGATATTTTTTAGATAATTCTATAGATTTTTTTGAGGATAATATATTCGTCCCGGCATTTAAAACACCACAAACACCCTGCTCCGGCAATAAAGACAAAAGCAAATCTCTATCGCTATCAAAAGCACTATCGTCATAATGGGCATGAGTATCAAATATCAAATCGTTCACACCTATCTTATTTTACTTCCTGGACTAATATAATCTATAAAAATTACTTTTACTCCTTCAGCATCTTCAGCTGCCAATATCATACCATGGCTTTCCACACCACATAATTTTGCAGGTTTTAGATTCGACACCAAAACTACATTTCGTCCTATTAAGTCTTCCGATTTATAATAGTTAGAAATACCAGATGCAACAGTGCGTTTATTGACTCCATCAAATAGCGTAAGCTTTAAAAGTTTTTTAGACTTTTTGATAGGCTCACAAGCTTCTATTTTTGCGCATACAAGCTCAACTTTAGCAAAATCTTCAATATCAATTAGTTTAATTAAATTATCTTCTTCGCCTTTTTTCTCGCATTTTTCTTTATCTAATATTTCTTCAAGAGCACTTATTTCTTTGTCTATGTCCAGCCGAGGAAAAAGTGCACTTCCCTTGCAAACCTTAAGTTCTCCCGGAAGAATTCCCCATTCACGTGCAAGTTTCCAAGAGCATAAAGATTTTTCTGCACCTATTTGCTTTTGTATTTCGTCCGATGTTGACGGCATAATTGGAGAAAGTAATATAGAAATTACACGAAGTGATTCGCAAAGATTATAAAGAACAGTTGCGAGTCGTGCTTCCTGTCCAGAAATTTTCCCTAGTTCCCAAGGCATTGTTTCATCAATATATTTATTGCATCTCGAAATCAAAAGCCAAACTTTAGACAAAGCTGAAGAAAATCTAAAATTATTCATATTATTTTCATACTCATGTACAGTTGCCCGGGCTATGCTTATCAGTTCTATATCGATGTTGCCCTCTACCCTATCTGCAGGAAGTAGCCCTTTAAAATATTTATCTATCATGGCCACAGTCCTCGATAAAAGGTTCCCTAAATCATTTGCTAAATCAAAATTAATTCGCTTTATCAAAGCTTCGTTTGTAAAAACTCCATCTGTGCCAAACGGGATATCTCTCATCAAAAAATAGCGTACAGCATCGACCCCATACCGACCACACAAAACAGCTGGATCCACTACATTGCCTTTGGATTTCGACATTTTATCTCCGTTACCAAATAAAAGCCAACCATGACCATATACCCTTTTGGGAAGTGGTAATTGCAGCGCCATTAAAATCGCAGGCCATATCACAGTATGGAATCTTATAATCTCTTTCCCTACAAAATGAACGTCGGCAGGCCAATATTTTTTGTAATCCGAATCATTAGCCGACCCATATCCCATAGCAGTAATATAATTTGTAAGAGCATCTAACCAAACATAGACCACATGTTTTTTATCAAAATCAACCGGTATGCCCCAACTAAAACTAGTTCTGCTTACACACAAATCTTCTAAACCCTGCTCTATGAACTTTATCATTTCATTTTTTCTTATCTCAGGTTGTATAAAATCGGGATTTTCCTTATAAAGGTTAAGAAGTTTATCTGCATATCTAGAAAGTCTAAAAAAATAAGCCTCTTCTTCTGCCCATTTTACTTCCCGTCCACAATCAGGGCATTTTTTATCAACCGCTTGTGCTTCAGTAAAAAATGCCTCACAAGGGGTGCAGTACCAGCCTTTATATTTCCCTTTATAAATTTCTCCTTTGTCATACAAAAGTTTAAAAATCTTTTGTACTGCTTTTTCATGATAATCATCTGTTGTTCTTATAAATTTGTCATTAGTTATCCCTAAAAGCTTCCATAATTCCCGAAAATCAGACACTATTTTATCCACATATTCTTTTGGGGTAACACCCTCTTTAGCCGCACTGAGCTCTATTTTTTGCCCGTGCTCATC
>CATOLC010000018.1 GCA_951800855.1 uncultured Ruminococcus sp. | reverse complement strand
AATTCTCAGGCCTTCTCCGAATCTCTGATAATGCACTATTTCTCTTTCACGCAAAAATCTTATTGGATCTTTTACATCTGGATCATCGCAAAATCTTAGTATATTATCATAAGTTGTCCTTGCTTTTTGCTCTGCTGCTAAGTCTTCATGCAAATCGGTTATAGGGTCACCTTTGCAAGCCATACTTACCGCATTATATGGGGAACCGCTTGCTGCCACGGGATAAATTCCTGTAGTATGGTCCACATAATAATCCTGGAACCCTCCTTTTTTTATCTCTTCCTCAGATAAATTTTTAGTCAACTGATAAACTATCGCTCCTATCATTTCCAAATGCGCTAATTCTTCAGTACCTATATCTGTTAATATGGCTTTTAGCTGAGGATACGGCATAGAAAACCTTTGAGTTAAATATCTGAGAGATGCTCCAAGCTCACCGTCAGGACCTCCATACTCCTAAAAGATATACTCATGCTATAAAAGTAGTCTATATGTAGTAATATATTTGAATAGTACCACATTCTCTATTGAAAACAATTTTTGAAATAAAGGACCTTAGTATTTCGTTTTTTTCATTTTCGCTTAATTTGGTTGATTTAAGTTTTTTAATGGCATCTTTGAGCTTTTTTTTAAATGTCTTTTGGATAACATTTTTATCAGTGTTAGGTTTTGAAATCTGACTTTCTAATTGTTTGATACATTCTAACACTTTAATTTTATTTATCTTATATTCTTCGATGCTATCAATACCATTTTCATAAGCTAATTTTATTCTTTCTAATTTTCTATATTCTTTATCCCGTAGTGATTTTAGGACATCTTTTTGATTATTTTCGCTAACTTCTTTAATAGAAATATCTAATTCATCTTCATTAATATCAAGTTGTAATTTATTTAAAACAGCTTCATTTATTTTGGAAAGTGATATGCTATGACTTTTGTTACATTGACCTCTTGCATACTTATGACATTGTAATGATTTTCCTTTTACTGCTTGAGTTAATGTACTACTACAATTACTGCAACGTACAAGTCCACGAAGCATAAAATCAGCGTAAGTATTTCTTGCATTTGGAGTATATCGTTTTTTTAAATCTAAAAACATCTGTTGTACCTTTTCATATGTTTTTAAATCAATTAATGGTTCATGTTCACCATTTACAGTAACAACATCTTCTCCTCTATGAAAACGGTCACGCTTATCAACACCATTAAGATTTCGCCTTAGCTTTCCAATATAAACTGGGTTTGAGAGAATATATTCAACTGTTCTGTTTTCGAACATATTTCCACGATTTGAGTAAATACCCATACTATTTAGTTTAACTGCAATTTGTCTTGTGGGCATTCCATTTACAAAGTCATTAAAAATCATCCTAACAACATGGGAAGTTTTATCATCAATCTCAAAGTGAGTTTCTCCCATTTTATATCCAAAAGGCGGAGCAGTAACTACTCCTCCTCTTGAAAATTTCTCATTCATACCTCGTTTTACTTCTTGTGCTAGGTTAATTGAATAATATTCGTCCATAGCCTCTAAAAGAGCCTCAACTAAAATTGAAGTTGGGTCATCAGATAATTGCTCTGTTATGGAAACAACATCAATACCATATTCTTTACGGAGCATAGACTTATAAACTATGCTGTCTTGCCTGTTTCGTGCAAAACGAGAAAATTTCCATAGTAATATTATATCAAATGGTTTAGGTTTGTTTTTTGCAATACCTATCATTTTCATAAACTCAGGACGCTTTTTTGCATATTTACCGCTTATTCCCTCATCTACAAATATAAATTCGTTAGATAAAATTATATCATTATTTTTTGCATATTTTTTAATTTCTTTTAATTGACTATCCGGAGATAGCTCTATTTGGTCATCAGTTGAAACTCTTATGTAGGCAGCACCTATTTTCACATATTCCGCTCCTTTTTAAACTGGTTTTCTCGTTAGTAAAACTTAATTATACTAAATTTTAGTATGTAAAAGTAGCTCTGTTTATACACTTTATTTTATTACACTAATATGAAAACCCATGAGTACTTTTTGTATTCATGGGTTTTTTATACCTACAAATTATATGAAAGGAAGAAATAAAAATGGAAACAGCATTATTTTTAATAACAGGAATTTTAACATGGGCGGTAATATATCAGTCGATTGAAATAAAAAGACTGAGAAAACAAACAATAGAAGCATTTAGCAGAATATGCCTAAAAATATTTAACGTAACATCTGATGAACAATAGAAAAAATTTATTGTTCTAATTTTTTGTCATCGTCATCTGACGACTCTATATAAGTAAATAAGTCACCGACATTACAATCTAAAACCTTGCACATTTTATCAAGAGAATGAACAGGAATTAACTTACAAGTATTATGCACCATACTTGTTATAGTAGCAGGACGTATCCCTGTAAGGTTTGATAATTTAGTTTGTGACATTTCTCTCATGGCTAATAAAACTCTTAAATTAGATTTTATCATTTCATCATTTCTCCTTTTTTATATATTATATAAAATTTTTATATTTTAGTCAATATAAGAAAAAATATTCAATAAAAAGTAAAAATATTACGTTATACCGTTTATTTTTTACTCTAATCGTAGTATAATATAAATATAGGAGGTGAAAATAATGAGAAAAACAAAGACAATATGGTGCTATTTAGATGGTAAAAAGCATTGTGATGTAGTTAAGTGGGCATTGGCAACAAATGTAAGTGTAAACAAAGCTAAAGAAATTCTTACTAAGCAATACCCTGATTTGAAAGTTACATTTAAAATTCAGTAAAAGGAGGTGAAAATATGTACGACGTACCAGAACCAAGATATTGGTTAGAGCCACCCGAGCCTGAAACAGTAGGATACTGTGCAGAATGTGGACAAGACATTTATGCAGGCGAGGATGTTTGGGAAATAAAAGGAGAGCTATATTGCGAATACTGTATGGACAGTTTTAAAAAAGAAGCAGAAAACGAAAGTGAGAATTGCTTTGAAGATGCCATTTAAATTAGAAAGGTTCCGAGTTAAACTTCAGAACAAAAGTCGAGTTTATTGTATCAAAAATATTTAAGGAGTGCAAGAGTAGTATGGAAATTAAAGTATTGTGTGACAGATGATTTAAAGATGTGATGAAAGACGAAGTTTTATATAAATTAGGAAGTGCTGTTTATTGCAAGGATTGTCATTCAGAAATTGAGAATGAACTTTTTGAAGAACTTGTGAGCGAGTATTTAGAGAACAAAGACACTGAAAAAGACAAATATCTCGAACTTGAAATAGCAAACTATCAGTTTTTAAGAAAGGAAGCGTAAAAATGAGTACGTTGTACGATATAGCTAACGAGTATGCCGAGATTTTAAGTAATTGTTGTAATGAAGATGGATTGTCAGAGGAGCTTATTGATAAGCTGGAAAATATTGATGAAACATTCAATGAAAAAGCAAATAATGTCGCTTTAGTTATTGAAGAACTTAAAGCGGACTGCGGAAAAATAAATAATGAGATAGACAGACTTAATAGTCGGCTTGCAGTTAAAGTCAAGAATTTAAGAAGGCTTGAAGCTTATCTAAAAGACAAAATGATATATATAGGAAAAAACAAGGTGGAAACTCCAATACATACTATTTCAATCAGGAAAAGCGTGAAAACAGAAGTTTCAGACCAATTTATAGACTGGGCGATTGAAAATCAAAAGGAGAATTTTATTAACAAAAAAGTAACCTATACTCCGAACAGAATGCTAATCAGAGAAGAAATTGAAAAAGGAAATCTTGAATGTCCGTATGCACAGCTTGTAGAAAATCAGAATTTAATTATAAAGTGAGGATTTAAAAATGTTTGTTATGACTAACGGAATAAGGGAAACTTTATCAGAAAGCAAAAAATTTGCTAAAGAAATATGTGTGTTATTAAAGAGATATCTACATCAAGATTGGGGTGACTTAACGGAAGAAGATAAGCAAATAAATGATGAAGCTTATAAAAATAAGAATAACCGTGTCCTAGCTCGTTATGAAACTAGTCAAGGAATTGTTTATGTAATTAATGAGAGTTATGGAAATATAACAACGATATTATTTGCAAATGAGTATTAAAAGAAAGGAATTTTAAAATGTATTATCAAATTAACGAAAAAAAGGCAAAGCAAGCAAAAATGATGACGAGTTACAACGACTACAAAGACGGAAGTGCAACAAATGAATATAGAAGTGTAGTAGATGACGTAGTTATGTTTGCAGAGGAGCAAAAGAAAAAAGCAAATAGCGAGGAAGCTATAAACAGAATTGATAGATTAGTAGAAAGATTTGCAGAGAAATATGCCGATTGGGTAAATAGATACTACGAAATACAGTGCTATTGTCCGTCAATATTGATAACTGGAGGTGGCAACTTTCCAGTAAGAAGAAAAGAAAAACAAAATTCTATGATGGACAGGCATTTTGAAGAACACACTAAGCTTATGTCTATAAAAGATAAGATTCGCTCTATTGTAAATGGTAGCTACATCATAAAATCAAGTGACGAGAATGCGGTTCGGGAGCTTGAAGCAAAGATTTTGAGTAAAGAAAACTTGCAAAAAGAAATGAAAGAAGCCAACGCACATTACAGAAAGCATAAAACCATGAAAGATTATAAAGGCTTAAGTGATGAAGAAGCCGAAAGTATGGATGAAAAAATAAAATCAAGTTACAGTTGGCAACAAAAACCTTACCCCTCTTATATGCTAAGCAACAATAATCAAGAAATACATAGGTTAAAAAATAGACTACAAGCACTTAAAAAAGCAAAGGAAACTCCAACGCAGGAAAGTGAAAACGAATACTTTAAGATAGTAAGAAACATCGAATTAATGAGGTTACAACTATTCTTTGATGAAATTCCAAGCAAAGAAATAAGAGATATTTTAAAGCATAATGGTTTTAGGTGGAGTGGCAAAAATAAGGCTTGGCAAAGGCACTTGAATAATAATTCAGAGTATGCGTTGAAGTATGTATTAAAAGAATTAGCAGAACTTAAAAAGGAGGAAATATAAGAGATGAGTGCAAAAAAGATTTTAGATGTAACAGTAAACGAGATAAATAAAAAACAGGGTAAGAACGCTCTTATTAAAGCAAGCGAAATCACCTCTAAGATAGATAAAGCCTCCAAAGACTTAACCTCTTTGGAGAGCAACAATAATTATTGTTTGAACAACGTTAGTTCAGATAACAGTTTACCAAAAAATAAAGAATTGTCAAGAGGTGAAAATGTGTTTAAAGAACTTTATGCAATTAACGTAAATGAATATATCGAAAAGAAAAATAATTTGTCATATTTGTCATGGACTTACGCATGGGCACAAGCTAAAAAACGCTTCCCTACTCTAACGTATAAAATTCATCTTTTTGGTGAACAGCAACTCCCATATGTCTATGATGAAAACACAGGCTATATGGTATTTACTGATGTTACAGTTGACGGTCTCACTCATTCCATGTGGTTGCCAGTTATGGACGGAGCAAATAAAGCTATGAAAAACAAACCCTATACCTATGATACAAGATATAAAAAGGGAATTATAGTTGAGTCTGCAACGATGTTCGACATAAATAAAACGATTATGAGGTGTCTAGTTAAGAATTTAGCTATGTTTGGATTAGGTTTATATATTTACTCTGGTGAAGATTTGCCCGAAGCACAAGAAGAAATAAAAGAAGCTAAGCAAGAAAAGAAAAATATAGCAGATATTGAAACTGTAAATTTACTCATAGATGAAATAGAAAAATATAACGGACAAGCCCAGAAATTAAAGCAAGGAATCCTTACAAAATATAAAGTTAAAGAATTATCAGAATTAAGCGAAGAACAGGCAAATCAAGCAATAAAGAAGCTTCAAAATTTTAAAAAGAAAGAGGAAAAAGAAAATGCTGAATAATTTTTCTTGCATGGGTAGATTTACCCATACTCCCGAACTTAAAACAACGGTAAACAATAATGAAGTGGTTAAATTCTCTCTTGCGGTAGGTCGCTCTAAAACCACCGCAGACGGAGAAAAAATAACTGATTTTATAGACTGTGTAGCATGGAACAGGACCGCAGAATTTATATGTAAACACTTTAAAAAAGGCGAACCGATTATTGTCGATGGTAGACTTGAAACAAGACAATATGAGGACAAACAGGGAAACAAAAGAAAAGCGTTTGAGGTAATCGTAAAAGAAGTTAATTTCTGTGCATTTAAAAAGAATGATGAACAAGATGTTGATTTAATTGATACTTCTGATGAAGATTTACCATTTTAAAAATAATTAAAAAAGGGGGCAATGTTTGTATTTAGCTGATTGATAGCCGAGGGAAACGCTTAAAGATGTAGAGATATGTCGAGTGGCGGACTTCCTAAGGCAAACGTAAACAGACATACAAATGACTAATATGCCTAAGGTAGATAATTATATAAAATTTTTAAATGCTTTTTATGTTTGGGAACAGCAAAATCCTTTAACGTGTATCCAAGAATGTATATTGATGAGGATACTCCGTAGGGTAAACGCTTCGGGTTGGAGTGAATGGGTAAAGATTACAGGATTTGAACTCATAAGCGAGTTAAGAATATCGTGTAAAAATACATTTGTAAGCAATAGAAACAGACTTGTTGAGTTAGGATTAATTGAGTATAAAGCAGGGAAAAAAGGTAAACCAAGTAGCTATAAACTTAATATGCCAGTAAAAAAACAGATAATTTATAGTTTTGGTAAGAAAGAAAATATTCAAGAAAACAGTATGATAGATATACCTAATAATATACCGAATAATGAAAAAGGTATGATAAATATACCCAATAATATACCCTATTTTATACCCAATAATCCTCAAACACCCCATGAACAGTGCGTTTCAAACACCCCTAAACATAAAACTATAAACAATAAACTAAATAATATCGTAAATACTAAAGTATTTACTCATACAAAAGTCGAAAATCAATCTGATGTTCTGTCAGATAGCAATCAAAAGTATGATGATGTTCTGTTGTTGTACAATACAGTTTGCTTAGAACTGTCAAAAGTATTGAAATTAAGTGCTAAACGAAAAAAGCAGATAGACAAGATGTTTAGCCTTGGATATAGCTTAGAAGATTTTAAAAAAGTTTTTGAAAACACGCAAAAAAGCTCGTTTTTATTAGGGAAATCAAGTAATTCCAACTTTAGAGCTAATTTTGATTGGCTGATAGAAGAAAATAATTTCCTAAAAGTTTTAGAGGGAAATTATCAGGATTTAGTGAAAGAAAACCCAGAAGCAAAGCCAAAAACAGACAATAGTATAGATATAAATGACTGGATTTGAGGAGGGAGAAAATATGAATAACGCTGTGTTTAACGTAATTGATAACACTATTATGCAAGCTAGAAATAATGCTGATTCTTGCGAGGAAGATTATCGTAATGCAGACGGACTTTTAATGTGTGGAAAGTGCCATACTCCTAAAGAAAGATTTTTAGAATTTAATAAAACAAGTGCTTTTTATGAGCGTTACAAAAATCATCCCTTCCCTGTCCTTTGTAAGTGCAGGAAGGAGAAAATCGACACCGAAAAAGAAAAACAAAAGCGTATTGAAACCGAAATGCTCATAAACAGATTCAGAAAAGAGGGTATTACTGATGATAACTATCTAAAATACACATTTGCTCATGATGATAATAAAAATCCAGCTATTTCAAGAGCGTGTAAAAAGTATGCAGATAATTTTTCTGATATGTATAGGAGAGGACTTGGACTTATATTTTGCGGACAAGTTGGCACTGGTAAGACATTTTATGCAGGGTGTATCGCCAATGCAGTAATTTCGCAAGCTAGAAGTGTGTTAATGACGAATATTCCCAGTCTTATAACTAAGCTCGGATACAGTCAAGAGGAAAAAAACTATGTTTTAAATAAAATTTCTTATGTTTCGCTTCTTGTAATTGACGATTTAGGTGTGGAACGTGATACCCCCTATTCCCTAGAAAAAATTTATGAAATTATCGACACGAGATATAGGTCAGGCAAGCCTTTGATTATCACTACTAATTTAAAATATAAGGACATGAAAACGGAAGAAAACATAAGCTACAAGCGAATATATGATAGGATTTTGCAAATGTGCCATCCTATCGCAGTATTGGGGGAAAGCAGAAGAAACGAAAAGGCTTTAAAATCAGCCGAATTTATGAATGATTTTCTAGGATTAAGTTAAATTTGAGCAGGTGAAAGAATTGAGAAAAATAGAGTTTACATTACCAATAAAGGTTAATTCCAAGCTAAGTTTAAACAGTATATACGGAGGTTTGCATTGGGGAACACGAAGAAAACAATCTCAAAAGATACATGAAATCGTAAGACTTTCTATGAAATCTCAAAATATACCACAAAAGATGTTTGAAAAGCCAGTAAATATAGCCTTTAAATGGCACTCTAAGCTGGATTTAGACAATCATGGGTACATAGCGAAACTGATTATTGACGGTCTAAAGGGTTATATTATACAAGATGATACAGGAAAATATATAAGCTCGATAACACATGAATACCAAAAAGATAAAGGAGTAAGAGTTAAAATCCAAGAAACTGAAACAATAAATAATTAACTGTTATGATTGGAGCGTGTAACTAATGGTAATATCAAAACTGGATGAGGCTAAAAGGCTGAAATTTCAAATAAAACTTTTAGACGAAAAAATAAAAGAGCTTAAAAACAGTCTTGAAATTCAAGGAATAAAATACTCCGATTTACCAAAAATAGAAGGATTTAAAAATAATCTTATAGAGCTTCAAATTGAGAGGTTATTAGAACTGGAAGCAAAAAAGTATAGTCTACAAATTAAAATAGATGAGGTTTTAGAGGGACTTTCCAAGCTTCCTGAGCTTTCATACAAGGTGGTTTATTATCGCCATGTTGAAGGACTTCGCTGGATTGATATTTCTAAAAAGATTGGTTATAGCGTATCGCAATGTCATAGATTTTATGCACTTGCACAAAACTTTTAATCATGGCACAAAATGACACATTTATGAGAGATTTTGAGATGTCAAGATGTTGTAAAATAGTAAAGTGAAAAAATATTTTTAGGTGTATCCTCCTTATTATTTTTAAATATATTATTTTAGCTTCCTTTTTTAAGGGAGCTACTTTTATTGGAGAGTGATTAGTATTAAAATCGAAGAAATAAAGCTTGGTGATTTAAAAGGATATGAAAATAATCCTAGAACTAATGATAAAGCAGTTAAATATGTTGCAAATTCTATTAAAAAATTTGGATTTTTAGTTCCTATGGTGATAGATAAAGATAATGTTATAGTTTGTGGACATACCAGATATTTAGCAAGTCAAGAGTTAAATTTAAATACTGTACCTTGTATAAGAGCAGAAAATTTAACCGATAAACAAATAAAAGCATTTAGAATAGCAGACAACAAGATACATGAAAAATCCAGCTGGAACAATGATTTATTAAAAGAAGAACTCACAGAGTTACAAAATTTCGGATTTGATTTAGAGGAATTGGGATTTTTGGATTTTGAAATTGATTATCTCTTCGATAAAGAAGTGGATATTGATAGCTTATTTACAGAACATGAAGGTGAAAAAAATAAAAAGGAGAAACATATTATTTGTCCAGAATGTGGACATGAATTTACACCATGAAAATATTTATTGCAGGTACATCTACAAATAAAGAAATTGTGCAAAGAAATCTACCGAAATTTGTTTTAGAAAGTTATTTCTATTTTCGAGAGTGGCAGATACCACTTATTAAAAGTAGCGAAATGTTTTTGCTGGACAGTGGAGCATATACGTTTATGAACTCCTCCAAACATAAAAAGCTTGACTTTGATAGTTATTTAAAAAATTATATAAGCTTTATAAATAAATACGATATAAAATATTTTTTTGAACTTGATATAGATGATGTGGTTGGTTATGAAAAAGTTCTTGAATACAGAAAGATACTTGAAGATGAAACAGGTAAAAAATGTATTCCAGTTTGGCATATAACGAGAGGTAAAGATGAATATATAAATTTGTGCGAAAATTATGATTACATAGCTATTGGTGGAATGACTAATAAAAAAGTAAAGTCTAAAATACAAAAATATTATAGGTGGTTTGAAGATATATCTATTAAGAACAAAACGAAAGTACATATTTTAGGGTCAACAGACAGGAAAACTTTATCATCACGCTTTTATAGTGTGGACAGCACAGCATGGCTTAATTCGTGTCGAGGTACACATATTTCAAAATTTATAAACGGAAAAATTAAGTATATTCAAAGAGAAAATGCAAGAATAAAAAATTTAAAAATTGCGCACGACTACAATTTAAAAGAATGGATAAAATTACAAAGATATTTGGAGCTGAAAGGATGAAAATAGTCAAACTGGTTTCGGGCGGTATTGATAGTTATATAATGTCGAGAGAAATCACAGACGGAATAAATTTATATATAGACTTCGGGCAGAAATACGCTAAACAGGAGATAAAAGCACTAGAAAGGTTGAGGGTAAAGTTTGAAAAAATTACCATTAACACGACCGATACAAGTGCCGCTATAAATAGTAATTTCTATATAAATAATAGAAACTTATGCTTAACTACGCTTGCTTGTATGTTTTACTCACCCGATATAATTTATCTTGGAGCAAATAAATATGATAGCCATATTGATAAATCAGAGTACGAATGTGAAAAAATGTCTGAAATTTTAAGCAGATATGCAAGCGAGAAATTAAATGGTAAAAAGGTGATTGTAAAAAGCCCATATTGGAATAAATCAAAAGAACAGATGATAGAGGAATTTTCTGATAAACAAAAGCTATTAGATACTTTTTCCTGCTACAATCCTATTAACAATAAGCCTTGCGGTGATTGTCCTGCGTGTTTGCGTAGGACAGTTTTATTAGAAAATATAGGTCTGAAAACAGGTGTTAAATTAAGCGAGAGAATTATACATGAAAATCTCAATAAAATTCATCCCAAAGACAGAGATAGGTTGAGCAGGCTTATATTTTACTTACAAAAAAGCAGTAAAGTTACAGCAGTAGATATTGACGGTATTTTATGCGAATGTAGCAATAAGCCTATATTAGAAAAGGTGCCAATAAAAAGTAATATTGATAAACTAAATAATCTAGGTGGCTATAATCTGTTGTTTACTGCAAGGCTGGAAGTCGACAGGAAAGATACAGAACAGTGGTTAAAAAAGCATAAGGTCAAATATGATGCTTTGATAATGAGTAAACTTCCCTATCATACATTAATTGATGACAGAAGTAAAAAGGAGTTTTAAAATGTACATAGTTATAAAACGACTTGAAATATCAGCAAGTCATAAACTCAAGTTGAATTATAAAAGTAAATGTGAGAATTTACATGGTCATAATTGGATAATACATATATATTTAAAATATGATAAACTGGACAAAAATAGCATGATTTATGACTTTACAGACATAAAAAAGTCTATTATGAATAAATTAGACCATAAGAATTTAAATAATGTAATAGAACAGCCAACAGCAGAGAATATTGCTAAATTTATATGTGAAGAAATAGGACAACAATGTTTTAAAGTTAGAGTTCAAGAAAGCGAAGGTAATATAGCTATTTATGTGCGATAAAGATTTAGAAATATGCGAAATATTTAATTCAATATCAGGCGAGGGTTTACGTTCGGGAACTCCCGCTACTTTTATAAGATTTAGCGGTTGCAATATGGATTGGGAACTGCCCCCGAAAAAACGGACAAAGGATTGAAAAAATCGCACCCCTTCTGTGATAAAATAAAAAACAGAGGAGAGAAAGAGAATGAAAAAATGGAGAACACTTGAAGAGAGAAAGAAAGCTTT
>CATOLC010000017.1 GCA_951800855.1 uncultured Ruminococcus sp. | reverse complement strand
CACCCGTTGCCCCCTTACCCTGATAGCTTTTAATCTCGTATCTTTCATCCACTACCTGTCCTACATAACTATCCTGATTTTTAGTCTTTTCACAATTTAGCTTCATATCCATCCCCACCTTACCTATATAAATATCAAACAATTACTGCAACAGTTATATTATCAGCACCTTTTCGTGAATTTGCCGCTTTTATAAGGTTATCCGGTATTTTCCCCGATTCATTGGAGGATTTAAATATATCACATATTTCTGTTTCAGAGAGTTCATTTGTCAATCCGTCAGTGCAAAAAAGAGCTCTGTCGCCTGAAAGCATTTCAAACCTTCCATAATCGGGCAAAATACCCTTTTGTATGCCAAGCGCCCTTGTAATTATATTCCTTTGAGGATGACTCCCTGCCTCCTCTTTAGTTATTTCTCCCTTTGTAAGCATTTCCTGAACTATAGAATGGTCTTTAGTAAGCTGATGTATCCCAGAGTTATTTATTATGTATGCTCTGCTGTCCCCTACGTGGGCAATATGAAGTACATCTTCCTGCAAAATAGCTGCAACAACTGTAGTTCCCATTCCGCTCAAGTCCGCATTTTCACTAGCTGTATCAAAAATCTTATCTCCAGACTGTACAACGGCAGAAACCATCATTTTTTTTATTTCATCTCTATGCTCTAATTTTTCGAAAAAATATTTATTAAAAATAGCCGAAATTGTAGAGACTGCCATCGAACCTGCGATATCTCCACCTTTTGCACCACCCATGCCATCACAAATCACTATCCAAAAGGTCTTTTCATCTATCTTTTTAAACTTAATATCATCTTGATTTGTTTTTCTTATAAGGCCTATATCACTTTTACCATAAACATTCATTTTATCCCCCCTTATCAAAGTTATTTCTGTGTCTTAACTGTCCGCATGAAGCATTTATATCAGAGCCTAGAGTTCTTCTTATCGTTGTATTTATATTCTTTTTATTCAGAATTTCGCAAAATTCTCTTATTTTTGTAATTTTACTGCTTTTAAATTCAGTTCCTTCAACGCTATTTATCGGAATCAAATTTACATGGCATAAAATCCCTTTCAAAATTAACTCTAAGTCTTCTGCATCTTTTCTACTATCATTGAAATTTTCTATCATAGCATATTCAATAGAAACTCTCCTTCCTGTGTTTTTTGTGTAATATTTACAAGCTTCTATAACATCCTTTATTTTCCATTTTTTATTTATCGGCATGATTTTGTCTCTTAACCGATCGTTCGGTGCATGGAGCGAAACCGATAATGTAACTGAAAACTTTTTTTCAGCTAACTTATATATTTTGTCAACCAGCCCACAAGTTGAAACAGTAATATGCCTCATTCCTATGTTCATGCCATCTTCAGAAGAAACCAGTTGCAAAAAACGGACTGTATTATCATAATTATCTAGTGGTTCTCCCATACCCATTAAAACTACATTGGATATTCTTATATTATTGTCATTTTGTATTTCCTGAATCTGCGAAAGCATTTCTGAAGGATATAAATTTCTAAAAAATTTATCTTTTCCAGTAGCACAAAAAGAGCAACCCATTTTGCATCCTGCTTGAGTTGATATGCACACAGAATACCCATACTCATATTTCATAAGCACAGATTCTACCATAGCCCCATCAGTAAGGGAAAACAAATATTTTATTGTTCCATCTCTTTTAGAAACAAATTTTTTTTCAATTTTAACTCTATATATGAAGTATTTTTCTTGAAGAGCTTGTCTCATCTTAATCGAAAGATTAGTCATCTCTTCAAAAGAACAAACCCCTTTGGAAATCCATTCATATATCTGATTTGCCCTATACTTCTCAATTCCTTCTATTGCAAGGTCCTCTTTAAGCTCACATAGAAACATGGATTTAATGTCTTTTAATGCTAACAAAAAGTACACCTCCACAAAAGAGTATAATTTTATACTTTATATCAAATAAAGGATTTTGTCAAGTATTTGTACTGTAGGGGAGTGACCAAGATGAAGATAATATGATATAATTAGATATATGGAAAAGATAAAATGTCCAGAATGTGAGGACGAAGAGATGCGGAAAGCAGGAAAATCAAAAGGCAAGTCGCAATATCAGTGCAAAAAGTGTATAAGGAAATTTCATAACGGAATTAAATTATAGAGGGCAGAACTAAAAATAGATAGGAAATTGGGCAAATTAATCACAAGTTGGTGATTAGAAATGAGAGACCTAAAATGCAAAGGATAAGAAAAAACAAAAAATGTATTTAAAAAGGGAATACAAAGATATAAATGTAAAACGTGTGGATGTAATTATACTAAAATAACATTACATGGATATCCAATGAGGTAAAAAGAGAAGCTACTCCGATATTACTTAGAAGGAATAGGTTTTAGGCGAATAGAAAGATTGCTGGTGATTAGCCACACAGTAGTAATATACGGGGTAAAAAAGGCCGGAGAAAAAATAAAGGATATCGCTTTTGACGGAAGAAAAACAGAGAAAGTAAATGTTCTGGAGCGTGACGGAATTATTGTTGTGGATTTTGACGGCAAACGGTACGATATAGGAAATAAACTTGGCATAATGCAGGCAAACGTTGAAATAGCACTCAATCACCCCGAAATTGGAAAGGATTTTAAAACTTATCTTAAAGAGCTTTGCAAAAGTTTGTAGGTAGATAATTTTAAAATAATCTCATTCTTTACACATTAAAAATTCAAGAGGCCGGTTTGCGTAAGCAGACCGGCATTAAATTGTTATAAGGATTATTGCCACTTCTTTGTTTATAATGTGTCTCCTTTAGTTTGTTATATTAAATCCCTCTACCATATTAAATTCATCATTTAATTCCTTTATTATAAATTGCTCTCTTACATAACCATCAATAAAACTTCTCAAGAAAGACGTTGCATCATACTCCTCCTGAGTTGCGATAGGGTTCCCCAACTCAATTATATCAACCGCTTTTTTAAAATTTTCTTTATCTTTTGCTTCTAAATCAAGTGTATTAAACGCATATTCCTTCAAATCTTTATACCATCTAATTTCTGCTGCAGAAAATCCAACTTTATTTCCTTCGCCTACTACGAAAATTTTCTGAGACTGATTATAAACATATTTAAGAATGTTAAACATCTTTGCCGAAACTTCCCGCCCATTCAGGTTTAATACCTTTGGATCGGTCATGATATAAGCAATATCGAATGGACATTCGCCAAAGTTGCCATCAGCATCTTTCAAATCAAAACTCAAAAGATACTCCTCTCCATTTTCCTCATCCTTAAACACGTTATAAAAAACGTCATAAGTTTTTCCCTGATCTATATACCGAGCACTTTCTAAAGGCCGGACCGCATTGACTTTCGTCAAACTACACAGACCACATAACCCCAAAGAAACACTCATAACAAAACCAAAAACCTTACTATTACGCTTCATAAAAAAACCTCCATAAAATTAATATATTAGTTATAATAAAAGTATATTTACATAATTGCAATACCTCTATCGCCATATTGTCACATTTTACGTATTTTAATATATATAACACAATTTAAGTATATTTGATACATAATTTAGGCTTTATTCCCGTTCTTCTATGCTCATGCTTGCGTATGCATTCAGATTTAGATTTGCTTTTTTCCCATTTATCAACTCATAATACGCCTGAGAGCCAACCATAGCCGCGTTATCCGAACATAAATTCAAATCCGGCAAAAATACTTTCCAATTGTGTCTACCTCCTTGTTTTTTAAGCTCTTTTCTTAAAAGAGAATTTGCCGAAACCCCTCCTGCTATGGCAATTTTATCATGATTAAAAGCCAATGTAGCTTTTTCTAAATTTTGAATTAAATATTTTACTATTGTTTTTCGCAATGACGCTGAAACATCCGGTGTATTAATTTGTATATTTTTTTGTTTTAAATTATTTATTTTATTAATCACCGAGGTTTTAATGCCTGAAAAACTAAAATCATAAATACTGTTTTTTAGCTGAGGAATTGGAAAATCAAATGCATCCATATTGCCAGTATCCGCAGCTTTATCAAGATATATTCCTCCCGGATATGGAAACCCTAAACACCTTGCTGCCTTGTCAAAGGTCTCTCCTGCTGCATCGTCAATCGTTTTCCCTATAATTCTCATATCTGTATAACTCTTAACCTCTATAATATTTGTGTGTCCTCCGGAAACAACCAAACAAATAAACGGAGGCTTAAGCTCTTTATGCGAAAGATAATTTGAGGCAATATGTGATTTAATGTGGTGAACATGAACAAGCGGTATCCCTAGGGACATTGATAACCCTTTTGCAAAACTAAGCCCTACCAAAAGAGAGCCTATTAGTCCTGGAGCATACGTAACCGCTACCGCAGATATATCAGTTTTTTTTAAATTTGAGTTTTTAAAAACTAATTTAGTAAGACCTCCAATCGCTTCTAGATGGCATCTTGATGCAATTTCTGGAACTACCCCTCCAAATATTTCGTGTCTTTTTACCTGGGAAAAAGTCTCCATTGAAACAATTTCCCTTCCGTCTCTAACTATTGCTACAGACGTATCATCACATGAGGATTCTATTGCTAGTATATTCATTTTTACCTCCTATTTAAAATATTTTGTCATAATCAATGCATTTTCAGTCGGATTTTTATAGAAATCTTTTCTTTCCCCTAAAATTTCAAACCCTAGTTTCTTATATAAATTTATAGCTACATTATTTGAAATTCTAACTTCCAAGGATATAAATTCAAGATATTTTTTTGCACAGTATTCTATTAATTCTTTAGCAAGATTCTCCCCTATCCCTTTCCCCCGACATTCACGTCTTACAGCTATGTTATATATATATGCCTCTGAAATGGCTATATAAACACCTGCGTATCCTGCAATTTTTCTTTCACTGTTATGATTTTTTTCTGCAACCACAAAATAGCTGTCACCACTCGAAACGCTTCCTAAAATTGCTTTTTCCGACCATGGCTTTGAAAAACACTCCTTTTCTATTTGGGCTACTTCAGAAATATCCGAAAATTGCAGTGTTCTTATAGTAATATCCTCAGTTTTTTGAATCATACCATGATTCCCCCGAAGAAAGGTTGACCTTAAGAGGAGCAGATAATCTCATAGCATTCTCCATTTCCTCTTTTAAAATAATTTTAACCTTTTCCTCTTCACTGACATGTGCTTCCACTATTAATTCATCATGAATCTGCAAAATCAATTTAGACTTTAGGGTCTCTTCGTTTAGTCTCTTTTCAACCTTTATCATCGCAAGCTTTATTATATCGGCAGCCGAACCTTGTATTGGCATATTCCTGGCAACTCTCTCGCCAAATGCCCTCAAATTGAAATTTGAAGAAGACAATTCCGGAAGGTACCGTCTTCTCTTTAAAATAGTCTCAGCATACCCTCTTTCTCTCGCCTCTTCAATTGCTTTATTCATATAGGCATCTACTCCTCTGTATCTGAACAAATATGCCTTTATGTAGCGGTCCGCTTCTGCCCTGCTTATGCCCAGGTCTTGAGAAAGAGAAAATGCACCCATCCCGTATATTATTCCAAAATTCACAGCTTTAGCTCTGATTCTTGCCTCAGGACCTATCATGTCCGGTGGCAAATTAAAAATTCTAGATGCCGTTAAAGTATGAATGTCTTCATCACTTACAAACGCATTTATCATATTTTCGTCTCCTGAAATATGCGCTAAAACCCTAAGCTCTATCTGAGAATAATCGGCATCAACTAAAATATGGTCCTTCGCTGCACAAAAATACTTCCTTAGCTCTTTTCCCGTATCAGTCCTCACTGGAATATTCTGAAGATTCGGTTCAGTGCAGCTTATCCTGCCTGTCCTTGTCTCAGTCTGATTAAAATAAGCATGGATTCTTCCGTCATCCCCCACTAATTTTAGCATTCCATCACAAAAGGTAGATTTCAACTTAGAAAGTGCCCTAAATTTTAAAATCATATCTATTGCCGGATGATAATTCCTCAAACTTTCCAGTACTTTTGCACTAGTTGAATAGCCTGTTTTTCCTTTTTTACCCTTTGGAAGTCCTAAATCTTCAAAAAGCGCAATCCCCAATTGTTTAGGGGAATTTATATTAAATTCAAACCCTAAACACTCATATATTTTCCTTTGAATTTCCTCAATTTCTCGGGACAAAATTTTAGAATACTCCAAAAGTCCTTCTTTGTCCACTTTAAATCCTATGGATTCCATCCTGGATAAGATTTTCGCAAGTGGCAATTCTACCTCTAAAAATAAATTTAACTGCCCATTTTCCTCCATTGATTTAAAAAGAACTTTTTCTAAACTTTCAATAATTATAATATCATTAAATATATTAATTTTATCTTCATATTTCTCTTTAACTTCAATTTTGTTAAATTTAATATTGTATTCCTCACAAAGCCGTCTAAGACTATAGTCCGGCGATGAAGGGTTCAATATATAAGCTGCCAAAATAATATCAAATGATATACCTCTTATATTTACATCGATTTTATTAAAATTAGAAAATATTTGTTTGGAATCGTAAACTATTTTAGAAATATTTTTATCTTTTAATATATTTTCAAGGGTCAATATAGAGTCTCTATTCAAAGATTTCAGATAATAAACTCTTTCCTCCCTCAATATAAAAACCGATACTGTGTTATTTTCTTCAAAATCCATATAAAATACTAGCTTTTGGTTATCTTCCAAAATGTCTTTTAGAGTTGAAACATCCAAAACTTCTTCCACATATAACTGTTTTTTCTCTTGCGGTTCGGTTTCTTTTTTAAAATCCTCTGAATTAGTGTCAATAAACTTCTCCATAAGCGAAAAAAATTCCAAATCTATCATTATTTGTCTTAATTTTTTTATATTTTTTTCTTTAGGAATATAGAAATTAACATCTGTTTCTATTGGTATATCTAAATTTATAGTACCGAGCTTTCGGCTCATGTACGCAGACTCTTTTCCCTCCAATAACTTCCTTTTAAGGCTTTCCTTGATATCGATAGTCTCAATATTATTATATATATTGTCTAAATTTTTAAATTTTTGTATTAAAGACTCAGCAGTTTTACGGCCTATTCCCTTAACTCCGGGGATATTATCAGATGCATCTCCCTGAAGAGCCTTAATTTCTATCATTTCACAAGGAGAAACTCCGTAATTCTCCTTTATTTTTAAAACATCATAAAACTCACAATTGGCTCCTGCTTTATTGCCAGCTCCCGCTAACCTTATACAAACAGAATCCGAGACAAGCTGTAAGCTGTCCCTATCTCCTGTATAAATCAAAGATTCATGCCCCTGTTTTTCAAAACTATGCGACAGAGTCCCTAATATATCATCTGCTTCATATCCTGGGCACTCAATAATCCTATATCCTAAAGAAACTAAAATTTCCTTTAAAATCGGAAGCTGAGAAGCTAATTCATCAGGCATTCCTTTTCTATTTGCCTTATATAATTCAAAAATTTGTTTCCTAAAGGTCGGTTCTCTCACATCAAATGCAATGGCCACCGCATCAGGCTTATACTCTTCATTGACCTTTTGAAATGATGTAAGAAATCCATATACAGCATTTGTATATTGCCCTTTTTTAGTAGAAAGCAGCTTTATTCCATAAAATGACCGGTTAAGTATGCTATTTCCATCTACAATCAAAACTTTCAAGATATCAGTCCTCTTTCATCCATACTATTATACTACTGTTTTAATAAATAAAAAAGAGTTTCTGCATGATAAATAAATTTTTAAAAGTAACTTCCTATATTCTTTTTTACTAAACATCCTGGTCAAACCTTAGGGCTTGGACCCCTTGAGCACTTTAACTAAAACCTATAGATTGATAAAGATAAATTTCACATTAACTTATTTATATTTATACCAACAAATTCGAAAAATTAGTTTTTTATGCATTTTTACCAATAAATTTTGAGTGAATATTTTTATAGTTTTTATTTCTTCTATATTTCAGTGAGAACTCTAAACTAAAAACCTAATATTACATTTTTAATCTTACTTAAATTTACTACACATTTTGCAAATAATATGGTTAATAAAATGAGTATATTTATTAAAATTCTATATAAATTATTGACTATTATATGTATATGGTATATAATAACTCAATAATTATGCTCCAAACTATGTAAATATGGTACTCGCAATTTAAAAAAAGAAGGGTGGAATATTAAAATGGCAAATAAAGATCTCAATAAAAGCAGTTTAAAAAATAATCTTAAAAATGCACAAAATTCACTTGATAAAATCAACTTCAAAGAGTTAACAGAGAATTACAACAATATGTTTAAACTTAACCACAATGCGCTAATCGCCGCTTTGGAATACCTTAATAGTTTAACACAAAATGGTTCTGAATCTGATAAAGAAAAAAACGAACAATTGGACTCCGTACAGGAAAAATCCGAAAAGTCCTATCAGTTAGTGACATCTATTAAGACGAATTTGGAAAACGGAATCACTTCAATGGATGAAGCAATTAAGGATATAGAATCAGGAATTGCGTCCTTAAAAGATAAAAAACATAGCCGTTCGCGGACAGCCCTAGTAAAATTTAATAATATTTTAGAAGCAATTCAGAGCGATTTGTCCTTATTGAATTCTATGGACTGGTCTGAGGGAAAAAATTTTTATACTATTCTCAAAAAAACTGATAAAAAAATCGTTTCTGCCTTCTTTTTCTTAAAGCCCGCTATGCTTACTATCAGAGAAAATGATACAGCCGGAGGTGAAAATAAAAAAATATTGGCTGAAATGTCAGCTGGTCTAAAAACAAAATACGAAACTCTAAATGAAACACTTTTAAATACAGCTAAAAAGTTTTCACAGTTGAATATAAACTCTGTGTCACCTTCTGATGATAGCAAAGAAAAAGCAATTGATTCAGTTAAAAAGGAAATCACTAGTGTTCACAATACGCTCGCTAAAAAACTGGAAAATGCGGAACCCTCAAAGGAAAATTTGGCTTCGATACTGAAAAATTCTGCCGGGGAGCTACACAAGATAACCACCAAGGTTATTGAGATTAGTTCAAATAAAAAGAAGGGGCCTCTTAAAATGGGGTTTTCAAAAAGTACTGATGTCGCCTTGCTTTTGATTGAACTTGAAAAATTATTAAAAAAGCTCTCCACTAGCCTTACACCGGAAAATTTTGGAAAATACAAAAGTCTTCATAAAAAATTATATGATGCTATCGAAAAGTTACCGACAAAAGCGGAACTTTTCCCGTTAAAAAAGAGTCTTCTTAAGTTTGTCGGGGAATCTTTCTTTCCGCTTAATGAATCGACACAGAAATCTTTATCTAGAGCTGAAAATTCTGATAATGTCGAAGAGCAAAATGACGCTGACCCAAAAGAAAATGCTAATAATAGCACTCTACCGACTAATAATAACAACCAAAACCCGAAACCCGAAACCTCTGACGTTTCAACACAAGCTACTGATTCATCACAAAGCACAAGTGTTCCGAAAGGTCAAAACAAAAAGAATAATCAGGGGCAATCACCCGATGAACCTCGCAATAGCTCTTATAACGATTTAAGTACCTGTGTCGGCGATATAAAAAATTATCTTAACACAATAAATGACATGGAATCTAATAATTTTCAAGCGTTGGAAAAACCATTGCAGTTAATATCAAACAGTCTTAACAAGACATACAAAACTCTGGATTCTATTCTTGCAGAGGGAAAAAGGCATTTATTTATAATTAAAAAATCTGATAGCGTTGCGATTACAGCCTATTTAGCACGTTTGGCCAAAATTGTAGATGATGGCCGTAATGCGACCCTAAAAATCTATCAAGCTAATAAGCGTGGACCTAAAAGGTGGACCAGCTTTCTTGAGAGTTATAAAAGTGAAAATAATAAATTATCAGATACCATTAAAAAATTGCAAAGTACTGCAAGATTTTCCAAAGAACCAATTAACAAAAACCTGCATGATCTATCGGGTCATTTAGGGAGTCTTTACGAGGCGTTATCTAAATTTCATGATGGTTCTTCACCCGCTCAAAATGAAAATAACTCTCAAAATTCT
This sequence comes from uncultured Ruminococcus sp., assembly GCA_951800855.1. Lineage (GTDB taxonomy): Bacteria > Bacillota > Clostridia > Oscillospirales > Acutalibacteraceae > CASPLG01. Next base: position 2,185 of record CATOLC010000017.1, on the reverse strand, counting down.
GAAAATACAAATAATAATAGTAATACGCCGCAGAAAAATTCTAATCCCCCTAAAGCTAACTCCTCAAATTCATCTAATAAATCTGAAAACGTACCTAACACGGACTCAAATAATACATCACTTGAAACAATTGTCCCACAGGATGCTATGAGTAAGCTGTCGGGATTCACAACCAGCTTGTCGGGTGCCTCCTTTGACTCTTTTATTACAAGTTGGCAAATTTGCTTGTCACATGTTTCAGAGCTTTTGGAAACAACAATTCATAACATAGAGAAAAGAAATCCGGCACAAAAAACCGGATTTTTGAAAAAATCGACTCCAGAGGAAAAAATACTGAAAAATCTCAAAGAATTATATAAGCTAATGCATAAATTGGAAAATACGAAAAATGCAAACTTGAAATCGTGGAACCAAAAATATACAAAATTAACGACAAATCTTAAAAGCTTACAGTCTTACATCCAAAACTTGCAAGACGGTTCGACTCTTAACGCTTCGCGAGACTCGCTTGAGGATTTTTGTAAATCTTTATCTGCACTTTTAGGAATAATAAACAATAAATTTAATGATACGACATCTGACTCTGAGCCAAATTCAACAACTCCTCCAGAAAATATACATTTTGTCGGTGATGAAGCTATCGAGTCTGCTGTATCTGACTCTGACAATGATGATAATACATCTGACTCTGAGCCAAATTCAACAACTTCTCCAGAAAATATACATTTTGTCGGTAGTGAAGCTATCGAGGCTGCTTTAGCTGACTCTGACAATGATGATAATACATCTGACTCTGAGCCAAATGTACAGACAAGTGGCCAGCAGGGAAATGTTCGCCAGGACCTCATAAATTCGGCTAGGAGTTCAATTGAAAATGCGACTAATATCATTAAGAGTATCAATGTCTCAAAGGATGATTTGCAAGGGGCTCTGAAGTCTGCCTGTGAGAATCTGGATAGTGTCAGAGAGCCTATAAATAAGCTACTCAATTTGAAAAGAGCAAAACTCAGATTGCGCAGTAATAGTGAAGCTATATATGCACTGATCTGTACTTTATCTGATAGTAGCAAAAGATTATGCAAAAAAAGCAAAATCGAAAAGAAAACATGGTCTTCATATTACAAGAATACTAGCAAGAATATCGGTAAATTGACGGAACAGATAAAAAATTTGGCAAATACCACGTCTCTTGGCCCACTGAAAACGGAGCTTGGTGAGCTAGCAACTCGTTTTTCGGCTGTTGTAATAATCATAAATGATTATATGTCTGGCACTGAAATCGAAGAACAATATTTGCCTAGCTCAGACCAAGATGCGGTTGATGATTCTTACAGCAATATACCTGACGATCTGGATACGGTGATCGAACGTGCTGGGAATCAATTCGGTTTCCTTTCTAAAAATTTTAGGCAGAATAAGAACATGTTGCAGGGGGCTTATGAGGAGCTTCAGAAAGTGGCAGACTCCATCAACAAACACCTGACAGAAAACAATAAAACCTGGAATCGGAGAAGTAAAAGCCAAGAAATATATAACAGTATCTGTATACTGCTGAATGATCTTAATAAACTGATTTACATTGAAAAAGGAAACCTACATTCGGCATGGTCTGAATTTTGTAAGAGCTCAGAAACTACCTTCAAGAATTTGAGACAGAGTATCGGACAATTGAAGAAAGGTGCACGTTTATACCAGCAGAAAAATGGTCTTCTAGATCTGGTAAAAAAATTTGAGACTTTTGTAAAAAAAATGGATGAAAATGAAGATTCTGATATTTCAGTTTCGAGTGAGGGCTCTAGTAATGACATTTTTGTTTCTACCACTGAATCTGAAAACCACTCCGATGGTTCTTCGACCGATACTCCTTATAGTGAATCTTCAATCAAAATATAAATAGGAAGTTTTGATTTTAATCTCTCATTGAAAGGATTGATACACTTGGAACAGACAAATAAAGAAAGTATATTCAGAAAAAGTTCCCTTGAAAGAATTTCTTCCCCAGAGCAACTGCACGAATATATAAAAATAGTGAATCCAAGCCTTATTGGAATTCTTATAGCTCTATTTTTGATTGTATTCAGTTGCGGGTTTTGGGTGTTCTTCGGGAGTATTCCCAAGCGGTTAGATATTATTGGTACCGCTATAACTGAAAAAAGTGGCGTTCAGAAGGTTTACTGCTATGTGC
>CATOLC010000016.1 GCA_951800855.1 uncultured Ruminococcus sp. | reverse complement strand
CGTTATCAACCGATAGAAAGCTGTTGCTCCATTTTTATCAACTGCAGAAATCGGTTCATCCAACAGAAGAATATCCGGCATAGGGTCAAGAGCAAACGCAAGCATAACCCGTTGGATTTCTCCTCCAGAAAGCCTACCGACTTTCTTATTTATTTGATCTTCAGCTCCAACTTTTTTTAAAATTTCATACGCTCGATTTTTTCTTTTTTCGCTAAGCCCCATCCATATTGGAAACCGAGATGAATTTATCCCAAATAAATCCAAAACGGTAAAAGGCGTATCCCTGTCAAAATTAAGTTTTTGCGGTACATAGCCTATTTTGGGCGATAATATCATTTTCCCCTCTGAATTAAAAAACTGCACCTTTCCGGTATGCGGTATACTGTCTATTATAGCTTTAAGAAGAGTGGTCTTCCCCGCTCCATTACGTCCAACCAAAGCCATAATTTCACTATGTTTTACTGAAAACGATATGTTTCTGAGTATTTTGTATCCTCCACGGCTTACACCTAAATCAGCAATCCTGACGCTACAATGACATCCATCTTTTTTCATTATTATCCACCCCTACTTCAAAACTCAAGCAAGAGCTTCTTTTAAAACTTCAAGATTCTCTTTCATTGTGTTAAGATATGCATCCTTGGATATTTCTCCCGAAGAGCCTGAATCTAAAACATATATCTTTGCGTCCGTCTCTTGAGATATCACTCTGGCGGAGTTATCTGGATACTGCGGTTCCACAAATAATGCCTTTATTCCATATTTACGTACAGTCTCTACCACTTCCGAAAGCTCTTTAACGCTTGGTTCATTTTCTGGTTCACTGCTTATAACTGCAGCTACGTTTATATCGAATTCTTTTGCAAAATAAGGAAATGCCTCATGAAATGTTACCACATCTTTATTTTTTAGTCCATCAAGTTCGTGGTGCATTTGTTGCTTTAAATCTTCAAGCTTTTCTGTGTATTTTTCAGCATTTTCTCTATACTTGGATTCATTCTGAGGGTCAATTGAGACTAAACCCTCACATATATTATCAACTTGTCTAATGTAATTACTTATAGAAACCCATATATGAGAATTTATATGCTCCTCTTCGCTTTCTTCGTGCTCGTGGCTATGGTCGTGATGTTCGTCTTCTAAAACTTCTATTCCTTCGCTAGAGTCAACTATAGGCATCTGAGATTTGGTATTCAAAATTTTGTCCAAAAAGGACTCCATGCCCGCCCCGTTTATAATAAAAGCGTCAGCATTCTCTATCTTTTTCATATCCGAAGTCTGAAGCTCAAAATCATGCAAACAACCAATATGATTTTCAGCCATATTTGTAACCGACACACCGTCAACACCATCAACTAAATTTAAAACCATTATATATATCGGATAAAATGAAGTTACCAAATTAATCCTTTTGTCAGAGACCTGTCCACAACCTGATACTAAGGAAAATATTAATATACCTGCTAATAAACTGCAAAGCTTTTTCAAGTTTTTAACCTCTCTATTTCTTTTTGATAAATTAAATATTTATAATTATAATTTTTCTAACCTAGTTTCTCAATCAACTTAGTACTTTTTAAAAATATCTTAGAATCAAATCCTCCTCGTTTGCTCCTTTTTTCAAGTCTCATATTTTCTAATTTTTTAAAATCTATTTTTAAATATTTAGCTATTGCCATAATTACTTCCATTAAATCTGCAAGTTCCTCTATTTTGTCCTGCGTATCTAATGCACTTAAGACTTCATTACATTCTTCCAATAACTTATTGTCGAGCATCTTTATATATTCATCGCCCTTAAGGATTTCATATTCAGGAGTACCGCCGTTTCTTAAGATTATTTCAGGAATTTTATCCCTCACCAGCTTATTAAACTCTTTTTTAGCCACATCAACCCCTCTTTAGTTTAAAAATGACAAATAATTTACTTTATGCCACCAAAGGCTTCTCTCGGTGGCATAAATGATATTATCTTTTTCTCTTCACAAGCCACACTATAATCCCAATAAGCAAAGATGCAAGTGGAAGTACGGCTACAAATGTTATTCCTATCGCAATTGCCTTTTTACCTTCTATATACATATCGCTTACACCCATGGTTTTCGGCTCTATGTTCACGGTTTCCTCTTTTTCAGTTAGATTATTGATTAAATTTAAAAAATAAGAAGAATTATTTAAAGAATTTTTGGAGAGAAAAATTTCATCCACAGCTGTTGCTGCTCCCACAACCGTCAAAGTAGATTTTTTGCCTGTTTTTTCGCTTTTTTTAGTAGAAATCACTGCACAAGGTATAGGTCCTTTATTCATATCATCTTCAGTTGGTAACCAACTATCTGAGGCATTCTCGGGGTATATCCCCGCAGCAGAAGAAAATTTAAGCAAAGTAGAAGCCCTATCTTTATCTAAGATTTCCAAAGGTTTGCTCGCTGGCATTGCAATGGGTATAGAAGTATTTTTTACCAAATTCGGATAATCTACATTATATTCATACTCACAAAGAGTATACAACCCATGGTCTGCTACAAGTCGCCTCGATATATCCGGCTCAAATACCCAGCCCTCGTTTATTCCTATTCCCCAATTTTTAGCAAATTCCTTTATTTTAGGGAGAATTCTTTGATTGGAATTCACAAAATATATTATGTTTTTACCACATTCTCCGTTATTATCCAGATAATTTTCCAATTTATTTATTGCTTCTTCATCATAATCTCTGTTTGGTGCAAAAATAAAAGCTACACTGCTCTGGCTGTCTATATCGTCTGTGAGCATAGAAACAGAATCTATTTCATAATTGTTGCTTTCAAGCATTTTTACTAAACCATCTGGGTTTATTTCATCAAAGCCAGTGATTATATTTAATTTTATCTTGCTTTCACTTGTGACTCCTATTATTGCCGAAGTCATCGCTTGTTCTGCTTTGGAAGAAGCTATTGATGCACCCATCGGGGACTGCTGAATATTAAACAAATCTTGTACAGATAAAATCTTATGATTTGAACCGCTTTTTACTATTATCCCGTTTTCGCTTATTTCCTCTTCGGCATACTCAGCTTTTATATTGGGGGTTTCATCTATATTGATATATTTTATTTTTATCTTATCTGAATATCTAGCGTATTCATTTATCACACTGTCTGACTGCTTAAAATAATCGTCATTTGAGAGAAATTTTTCTCTATCATTCAAAACTATAACCTCTATATCTTTATCCAAAGACGAAATATAGTTTATGGAATCCTCAGAAAGACTAAATGATTTATTCTTTGTAAGGTCTGCTTTGAGAGAAAATTTTTCCGTAAGAATATGTGCTCCAATATTAGCTCCGATTAAAAGTAGAACCGCCAAAATAAGAAGTAAATTCGAATAAATTTTATGTTTTATTATTGTGTTTTTATGTTCTTTTCCAAAAAAAGTATAGTGTAATCTCATCTTAAGCACCCCCTTAATTCCATTTTCTTTTTTCAAGCATATAAGATGTTAAAAAGATAAAAAAGACACATATAGTTAAGAAAAATACAATATTCTCCATATTTACTATCCCTAAAGTAAAATTTTTATAATGTTTTGAAAACGAAAGGTAAGATAAAAAATTATACAAAAAAGATTTTTTGAAAAAACCCAAAATTCCATCCATAAGAATTATAAAAATAGATACTGCATACGTTACAGCTGCAGCGACTATCTGACTTTCAGTTAAAGATGATATGAACATTCCTATTGAAATCAGTGCCATTCCCATTGTTAAAATCCCTATATAGCTTCCTAAAACAGTAATCCAGTCTGGTGTAGTAAAAAAAGACACTACCACTGCATATGCCAAAGTGACTGAAATTCCCATTAAATAAACTATTACGGCTGAAAAATATTTCCCTAAAGCTATTGAAATAGGTCTTATCGGAGCTGTCAATAATGCTTGATCCGTTTTTAGCTTGAAGTCTTCACTAATCATACGCATAGTAAGTATTGGGATTATAAGTTCCACTATCATCATAATATTAGCAAACACTCCACCAAGGTCAGCATTTCCTGAATATATAGACGTTACCCAAAAGAAAAGTCCCCCGAATAAATAAATTACTGCTATAAATATATATCCTATTATTGAATTAAAATACGCTGAAAGTTCTCTTTTTAATATTGCAAGCATTTCGTTATTCCCCGCCTTCTTTATACGTTTTTATCAAAATCAGTTTGACCCTCATCATCATTTTCATTGTCAATTATCGGGTCATCGCTAATTATGGTCGTTTCTTCCTGAACTTCTAAAATTTCTTCCTGTTCAGGGTCGTCGCAAACTTCGTTTTCCTTCTTATTTATGAGTTTCAAAAAGACATCTTCTAAACTTGTATCTAAATCATCAAGTTTAGTAAGGCAAAGTTGATTTTGTGAAAGGCTATTGAAGATTTCCTTTTTTATGCTGTCTGTCCCTTCATAACTAATTATATATTCATAAGTGTTTTCTTTTAAATCTTTGGTTTTTTCTATATTTTTCACCCCTGAAATTTTCCCAAGAATATCCAGAACTTTTTCGATTTCCCCTTCGATATGTACAATCACACTTTTATTTCCGGATACTCCATCTGATACTAACTCTTCAGGGCTCTTATCTGCAATCACCTTGCCTGCATCAATAACAATAATCCGGTCACATATCATTTGGACTTCATAAAGTATATGCGATGAAAAAATTACAGTGTGGTCTTTAGCTAAATCTTTTATAAGATTTCTTATAGATAATATTTGCCTTGGGTCAAGTCCAACTGTCGGTTCATCGAGGATAATTAGCGGAGGATAGCCAATTAAAGCTTGCGCAATACCAACCCTTTGCTTATATCCTTTGGAAAGCTTATTAATTGGTCTTTCATAAACATCCGATATGCCTACTCTCTCACATATCTCATTAATATGCTGTTTTTTATTGAGTTTAACTTTTTTTAAATCGTATATAAATTTCAAATATCCCTTGACAGTCATATCTAAATATAACGGAGGCTGTTCCGGCAAATACCCAATCTGAGACTTTGCAGATATCGAATTTTTCATAATATCAAACCCGTTTACCTCCACGCTCCCGTTTGTAGCAGTTATATATCCGGTTATAATATTCATGGTTGTCGATTTTCCAGCCCCATTAGGTCCTAAAAGCCCTACAATTTCACCCTTTTTTATATTGAAACTTATATCATTGACCGCAGTCTTAGTTCCGTACCGCTTTACAAGATTTTTAATCTTTACCATAACGCTGTCCCCTTTTTAGGAAAATTCCTATATCATTTCAAAAACCTATATCATTAAAAGTCTCCGTACATCGCATTTATAGCATGCCCAGAGACAAAATGAAAAATTTTATTAATATTAACAATTATCCATAGTATAACTAATCACATGTATAAGGTAAAAACGCAAGATATCTGGCTCGCTTTATGGCAGTTGTCAGAATCTTTTGATGTCCGGAACAAGTACCGGTAACCCTTCTAGGCAATATCTTTGCTTTATCAGATACGAAACGTCTGAGCCGGGCAACATCTTTATAATCTATTACTGCTCCTCTTTCCGTGCAAAACAAACATGGTTTTTTTCTTTTTCTCATGCTCTGACGGTCTCTTCTTTCTTCATTTTCCATGCTAACTATCACCTCTTATCTTTAAAATGGTAAATCTTCATCGTCCTGTATCTCTTGAAAATCATCTACAGTTCCGCTTTCATAAGCAACGGCCGGTGTTTCATCGATAATATCTTCCCGATTATTTACATCTGTAACTCCGGAACTCTTTTTAGACTCTATAAAATGAACATTATTTGCTACCACTTCGACAGCTTTTCTTTTTTTGCCTTCTCTATCCTCATAACTCCGTGTTTGAATAGAACCCTCTATTGCAATTAATTGCCCTTTTTTAAAGTATTTGCTTACGAATTCCGCTGTGCCTCTCCAAGCCACCACATCTATAAAATCCGACTGCCGTTCTTCCCCAGCTTTTGCGTATGACCTAGTAACAGCCACACTAAAACTTGTTACTGCAATATTATTTGATGTATGCCTTAGTTCAGGGTCCGCAGTAAGCCTTCCCGTTATAATCGCAACATTAAGCATTTTCTGCGTTCTCCTCGTTTTCACTTATTTCTTCTGATTTAGAGTCTTTTTTCACAATAAGAGTTCTGAGCACTCCATCTGTAATCCTGCTTATTCTGTCAAGCTCCATAGGAAATTTAGCCCCACTCTTAAAATTAAAAAGAATATATTCCCCTTCGGTTTCTTTCTTAATAGGATAAGCAAATTTACGTTTGCCCCATCTGTCAATGCTTTCAACTTCTCCATGCTGGGAAATTAAGTCTTCAAATTTTTTAACCATAGACTCAATGGACTCTTCAGCTAATTTAGAACTCAGCACCAAAAAAAACTCATAGCTAATCTTAGTTAACATTTTTTCTTCCATTCTAATATTCACCTCCTTACGGACTCTCGGCCCTTTATCAGGGCAAGGATAGGCATAGTATTATAAAAATACAAGCTCATATAGTTTACCATTAAAAGCCAGATTAGTCAAGCAATCTAGGCAAATAAGTTTAAAAATATGAATTCGGTAAATTTTAAAAATTCTCTGTGCTATCTTTTTGTTCATTTTAGCTATGTCAATAAATAAGTTTATTAAATAGAATTTCCGATTTATTTTTTAGTTTCCTTTTCATCTAAATAGAAAATCAAACTTAAAAGGAATTTTATGAATATAAAGGTAAAATTATGAAAATAATATACTAAATACAAAACGAAAGACGGTGTTATTTTGGCAGTATCTTTAATTCGGACAATCCTTCTATATATGCTTATAATTTTCGCTCTAAAAATAATGGGCAAACGTCAAATCAGTGAACTCCAAACCTCAGAATTAGTAGTAACGCTACTAATTTCAAATATTGCAACTATACCAATGCAAAACCCTGGGCAACCTCTAATAAGCGGAGCCATACCGATAATTGTACTTGTTGTATTCGAGGTAATAGTTTCAATTATTATGCTAAAAAACTCTAAATTCCGAAAATTTATTTGCGGTAGCCCGATCGTAGTAATAGACGATGGAAAAATTATGCAAAATGAACTAAAAATGCTCAGGATGACAGTGGAAGATCTCTTTGAAGAGCTCCGGCAAATCGATGTTTTCTCAATTGAAGATGTATCATATGCAATTGTGGAAACAAACGGAAAACTCAGCGTACTAAAAAAAACAGGCAAACAGCCCCCTGATGCCTCAACTTTAGGAATTGAAGTCCCGGATGAAGGGATAGATGCTGTGGTTGTAAGTGACGGTGAAATTTCAGATTTTTCTTTATCTCTTTGCGGACTTTCCAAAGAATGGATTGACGAAGTCCTCCAAGATGAAAATATAGATATCAGTGATGTTTTCATAATGACAGCTAACAAAGAAAAAAAGTACAATATCATAGAAAAGGAGATTTAAAATGAAAAACAAACTTATAATCGTTGGGGCTTTTATAGTTTTAGTTTTAGGTCTTTGCATATACGAGATGATAGCCATAGATAAAGTTGCTGCAGAATCAAATGAAATCTTAACATCACTAAGCAATAAAAAATACAGTAAAAACAAGCTTACAGAGCTATCCGAACAACTCTATGAGCTCTGGAAAAGCAATATGTTTATGATGGCAATATTTGTTCAACATGACCAAATCGAAGAAGTGGAAGCGAGCCTAGCAATAATAAAAAAATCTATATCTCAAGGGGATAATGCAACTTTTCAAAATGAAATTGCCAGAGCTCAAATTTTAATTCAGGGAATCCGTGATTCAGAATTCCCTCACATAGAAAATATTTTATAATACACTTAAAAATCATATCCAAAATGTTTTTCACTTTTTGGTGGTATACTGAATTATAGTTTGTTGAATATAAAAATTTTTCAAAAAAGAGCTCCCTTCAGAATTCCTTATTTTCTGGGGGAGCCTTCTCTAATTCTTTAACTTTGTAAAAATAAACTTTAATATTATTTGATTTAACTACTAAAAAACTAATTTATTATTTTTAAAATTTACATTGCGAACCCATAAACAATATTTTTCCGCTTGTATTCTCTCTAATTACATAAACAAAAGGTTTATTAACTACAAAACTTGGAGCTAAACAACATTTCGCAATAGCTGCTGTAATCGCTGTAGCCTCAGTTCCTTCCTCATTAACATCAATATACGTTTTATGCAATACATCCGATATGCTATGCCCCGAATACATGGAACTTGGTTTAAAGATACTTTCTATTCCCAACGCTTTCAGCGCTTTGTTAAGGCATAAATCCGTCTTAACTGAAAATTTCGGCAGACTAAGAGTAATATATGCTTCTGATTTATTCCTTATTCCTTCATCCAGCCATTTATAGTCAAAACTATCTATATTCCCTTGCTTTGGTACAAAAACATACATGCTTGACTCTTTTCCTTCATATGGAATTTCAGCCATCCTAAAATCTTCATTCTCATAAAAGTTATAATCCCCATCTTGACTCATAAAAGCAGTTTTTGTAATAGAACCATCTATATTATTAAATGAAGCATCATGAGTTCTATACTTACCAAACGGAGATTCCCAGGCTTTTTTAAAGTAGGTCGCATTTAGTAAAACGGCAGAAAAATCCCCGTCTATATCTATCCCTTGAATTTTCCCCTTAGTCTTTTCCGAAATCCAACTATTAATATTATTTTTAGCATTAAATCTATTAACTAAAAATCTTTCTGTAAAAAAATCAAAAGGTCGACCATTGAATGCATCTAATGCAATGCCTGAATCAGTATTGAGCCAAACAGAATTATTAATATCAACTATCTTTTTTTCTTTCATACGCAGGAGAAAATCAAATGCCCATTTTTGGTAAGCTTCAAAGTTATCTACTCCCCATGCATTCAATATTTCATTTTTGGCATCTTCTGTTACATTGCTGTTTGCAAGCATCATAAAAACCATTTCCACGCTTATCGGAGAAATCATAAAATTGTTATTTTTATTAACCAAACTAAAAAGTTTAAATTCAAACGGCACATTCTCATTCTTTTCACTGTTTCCCTTGGCTTTAAAACTAAACATAGAAAATACAGAGAGCAACCCAAAAACAAATGCAAAAGCACTAAAATATTTAAGCTTTATAATAAAAATCACCCTTTATTATTTATTTTAATTTAATTATATCATAATATATTAAATCTGTCAATCATAAATATTGTTGGGCAGTGCCATATGTACTCTTTCTGCGAATTTTTGTTCATGAAAAGTTTTTTAATAATACAATAAAAATATGTTGAAATTTATATTTTAATATTATATACTACTTTGGGTAGTAGGAGTTTAGCCTATGAATGGCGGCTAATCTGCCTCCTAAAGGAGGTAGATATTATGTTTGATTTTATCATTTTAATGCGTTTCTTTGCATTTTATTTTTATATAATATATATTGCTGTGGACTCCATAGATAAAAATACAAAAATATAAAAACCGCCACTCGACCAAAAGTACGGTTTTTATATTACTTAATTTCTTCTGGAGGCTGACCGCTTTTCAAACGGGTTTGCTCCTACTGCTTTTTATTATATACCTTATGTTATCTATTGTCAATACAAAAATATGATGCTCTTTCTGCGAATTTTTGTTCATGAAAAGTTTTTTAATAATACAATAAAAATATGTTGAAATTTGTATTTTAATATTATATACTACTTTGAGTAGTAGGAGTTTAGCCTACGGAGGACGGCTTAAATCTGCCCCTTAGATTGGGGGTAGATAATATGCTCGATTTATTAATTTTAGTTGGATTTTTTCTAACATATTTTTTAATAATATATCTAGTTTTACAGCATATAAAAAATGAAATAGCCGTCTTTCCTCCGCAAAAGTGAAAACGGCTATTTAGCTATTTGCTTTAAGGGGCTAAGCCGTTCTTTAAACGGTTTTGCTCCTACTGCTTTTTATTATATACCTTATGTTATCTATTGTCAATACAAGAATATGGTACTCTTTCTGCGAATTTTCTTATATCTGCACAAGGAGCACTCCCTATTATAGTTTTTTTAATCTACTTTTATAGTTTATTATGTGGTTTATTTTGCTTAACTACACAAAAATTAGAACAATTATCACTTAGAACTTTTGTCTTTCTTTGTCTATCATATCATAGAGACATCCCAAAGCATCAGATAGACAGCCTACATGGTCTATTAAACCCTCTTTTACCGCCTTTTCTCCATCCAAAACTGAACCCACATCCATCACTAACTCTTCTGTATTCATCACAAGTTTCTGAAAACGTTTTTCACAAATTCCAGAATTTTCAGCCACAAAAGAAGTTATTCTCTTTTGCATTCTTTCAAAATATTCAAATGCTTGTGGCACTCCTACTGTTACTCCGTCGCTCCTAACAGGGTGAACCATCATAGTTGCCGATTTAGCAATAAAAGACTTCTTAGCCGAAACCGCCAAAGGTACACCTATTGAGTGGCCTCCTCCAAGCACCAAAGAAACGGTTGGTTTTTTCATCCCCGCTATTAGCTCTGCAATTGCAAGCCCCGCCTCTACGTCTCCTCCTACAGTATTTAAAATAATTAGCATACCGTCAATTTCAGAATCTTCTTCAATCGATACAAGTCTTGGTATTACGTGCTCATATTTAGTAGTTTTATTTTCTTCAGGTAAAATGTTATGTCCCTCTATCTCCCCTATTATTGTCATGCAATAAATTCTTTTACCTTTCGAGCAAGTTATTACAGAGCCTACATCTTTTATTTTACTCCCCGAACTGGAATTATCTGTAATTTTATTTTCTTCTCTCTCATCCTTCTTATTTTTATATCTGTTTGGATTTTTTATTATCTCTTTTATCCTATTTTTTTTCATTTATATCCCCTCCTATATACTATCTTTTCATTTTTTGATTAAATAATGCAAAAATATTTGACATATATAAAATTTTATGTTATAATTGTTGCGTAGTTGAAAAATGATTTTATTTTAGAAAGAAGGGTTTATAAATGAGCACGAAAGAGAACTTTTTTTATATACAAAATATTATAAAAAAAATTGGAGAGGATAAAAAATCAACTGAAAATTTTAAAAATTTGGTTTCCGAAAAAGATAGATTTAATTTTACTAAATCAGAGTGTAAAAATTTATCTTTAACCTCAGACTATAATTTAGAAGACTTCATTAAATTTGAAATTTTGGCCAATATCATGTATAAAATCAATTCAAATCCAGAATTGGCAAAAGAATTCTCCTCGATCAGCACTATGGAGAGTTTAACTAATTTTGTTGAAGCACAACTCGAAAATGAGAACACTGAAGTTGCTATAAATAAAGAAGATATTGAAGCATTTATGTCTTCTCTTATAGCCGATCAGATACCTGACGGCGGCCTGGAGTCTGTGTCCGGTGGCGGTCTAGATGACTTTTTGAGTGGTTACAGTAAAATCGGAAAATATCAGAGTGCGGGTTACCAGCTTGGTCAGCTGTGGGGGCAGGCCATTTATGGTGATAAAATTGAATCTAACGCCAAAGAACTGCAAGATTTATATAAAAAATAGTTCCGGTTCTAAACCTGTCTGTTTGCATATGTAGCTTGTCGGAGTGTAGATGTATGCCGTGTTCCTGGGGCGAATGTCCTTCTGGACCTTTTTGCATTATTTTTCTTTGTGTATATTACTCTTGGTGATTAGGTTTTGCTTCTTGCCTTGCTTTCTTTGCTACCCTTTTTAAAAAGCGATTGAATTTATACAAAAATATGTTATAATATATCTTATAACTATAAATATTTTAAAAACTATAGAGAATTTTCAATAAAGAAAGGATGTTATTATGGGTAAAAATGATAACACATACGGAGGAAAGAGTAAAAAAGATTGGGAAAACTGTGGCTTTAAGACGCCAGCAGTTGCAAAAGCCTGGGTCGATAATGGCTTTACGGATCCAGCAGTTGCAAAAGCCTGGGTCGATAATGGTTTTATGAGTCCATACAATGTATCCAGCTGGGTCTATACTCACTTTACGGATCCAGCAGTTGCAAAAGCCTGGGTCGATAATGGTTTTACGAGTCCATACGATGCACACAGCTGGGTCGATAATGGCTTTACGGATCCAGCAGTTGCAAAAATCTGGGCCGATAATGGGTTTAAGCGGACGGCAGTGACCCCCAAAAAACGGACAGTATGAAAATTAAAAAATAAACCTTCTGTAATTTTAATATTATAGCAAATCAAATAATCTAATTTCAAAGTAAAAAATAAAATCATCAAATTTTATACCTA
>CATOLC010000015.1 GCA_951800855.1 uncultured Ruminococcus sp. | reverse complement strand
CATCTGGGTTTTTCTTACCTTTTGCTATTTGTCATGTATCTTTATCAAGTACCAGAGTTGTAAGTTCTTCTTTAGCTTTAGGGAAAGCTTTATAAAAACTCTCCATAAATTCTGATATTGGCTTGCTTCTATCTGGTTGGGCATATTTTTGGACATATGCATCTAACGCATTATTTATATCTTTAATATTAGGATTTCTATCTTTTTGTTTGTTCACCAATGCGTCCAATTCTGCAAATGTATTACCGGGGACTTGCTTTTCTACCGAAAAACTTTTACCGCCTTTATCTGCAAAAATATAATTGGAACATGTTGTACCTGCAACATAAATTAACATCATAATCACCTCCTTCTATAAGGTAATTATAAATAATAATAATAAAGTAAACACATTTTTATTTAAAACGCCATTTTAATTCCCATGTTTGTATGTTACTTAAGGCAACAACGCTACACCAGGATTTCGCATTTCTTTGTGGAAAATATGCGTGACATTTTTCGCCATACAGCACAAAAATCTCTTAGAATACGTAAAGTATTTCTTCGAGATTTTTGCATAATTTAACACGAGAACTTGCCTTGTATCTGGCAACACAACCTTCACGAGGTATTGCCTTAAAATTAATAAGATTAGTTAGAAGTATAGAGAGCAATAGCGGTCTTATTCGGGAGTTTCAATAGAGACCCAGCGATAAGTTTTTCATTTACGGAAAGGTTATTAAAAGACGATACCGCAGTTGCAAGTGTTACATCTTTATAGTACCTTTCGCATATTCCAGAGATTGTATCTCCGCTTTGGATAATGTAGTCTTCATATTCTATGTCCAGCCCAGGCGAAAGATTAATTTCGGCATTAGTAGTTTCTGTTTTAGTTGTTTTTTTCTCGGTACTGATGTCTTTATCGGTAGTATCTTCAGTGTCACCAGTGTAATTAATGTCCCCAATAGACACAACTTGGACAGAAGATGCTTGCTGAGTGTTTTTAGTAATAGCATTATATCCTAAATAAACAAGTCCGAAGACTGCTGCAGAAACTGTGACATATTCAGTAAATTTGGTTATTAATTTTTTCCTAAGGCTTAACTGATATTTAAGATAAGAAAGAAGACTGGTACTTTTTGAAACTTTTGCGGCCCTTTTAAGGTCTACAGCTAATTCTAAAATGGAAGAATATACGCCACTTTTGCATTTCCCTAATACAACATGTAAAGCTTTATTATATTTTACTCCAGCTTCTATTTGAAGGATAGTAAATATAACATTTCCAATATTTTTATACACATCTGCCATAGAACAGTTTTGATTTTTAAATATATTACTAAAATTATAAGTAATATTTATTTTTTTATCATCGTCTATAGCAATATTTTCAGGGGAAGTTACACAAACCAAAGCCCCTATTGGAAGCTCTGAAAGTGAATTTAATTTCATTAGAATTTTCTCTAAAAATGCACATCTTTCATCAAAAACATTAACACAAAGCTCCCTTGAAAAGTTAGTTTTTATATTCCCGCAGTTTTTATATTTAAATATAGCATAAAAATATTTATCTAAAACAAATAAATCTTCAAATTCTGGTATTTTGTTTTTTGAATTGAAACAAAAGAAAAATTTTTTAAATATTCCCATATTTTGTTTGATAAAGGGTATTTTGTTTAATATGTACAAATTATCCGGGGTATTTTCTTTTTTGAAGGCGATTAATACTTCTATATTTTCGTCGGAATGAAGGTTGCCGATTAAAGTATAATCTGACATATTTTTGAAATTTTGCATAAATTTTTACACCTTCCTTATTTTAAATAAAAACCAATTTTTTTACACTTGACTTAAATGTTTTATGCTAATATACTATATTATATAATATATTTTATCAATAGTAAAGATGAAGATACTTGAAAAATTGAAAAATTTTGAGTAATTTTTTAAGGGGGATCTGTAATGTTTAAGCTGAAAGATAAGTTTAAACGTAACCGCAAGGCAGCTTTGGAGGTGAAAGAAAAAAAAGGTTTAAATCCTATAGTAATATACACTTTTTTAGTGATATTTGGTCTTGTATTGGGATATTTAGTACAGTTCACATTTTATAGACCGGATTTTGGTGTGTTTTTGAGTTCTGATATGGATCCCGAAGGAAATATTTACGTATTAGGGGTTAATACGGATACAAATAAATATAAGGTAACAAAAGTTCGCTCTAATGGTCAAGTACAGTTTCAAATGAATTTAGATAGTTCTACCGACAAAATCCAAAACACATATAGATTTATTGAGTCGGACTCTAAAGGTAATTTCTATATAGTAAAAGAGGAAAGAGATATATATACTGTTGCAGATGACAAATCTGAGTATCCAATACTTAGAGAAACCGTTTTAATGTATGATACTAATGGGAACTATATAAAACAAGCTGCATCGGCAGATTTTTCACAGGATGCCAGCCCTCCTATTGTACCCTATATAAGGAAACTCCAAATTGTTGATCAGAAAGTCACTTTAGTTTGTGCAATAGATACAACTTATAGAGTGATAACGGCAGATCCTTTGCAAGATACACAAAATCAAGAATTAAAGATATTTACAATTAACCCGATTACAGATCAGTCAACTAAAAATATTGAGTGGGTTCAAGATATAGCAGTGCTGTCTAATGGCAGAGTAGTTTATTCTACAAAAAGCGGTAAGTTTTATGCAATGGACAATCAAAGCACCTTCCTGGATTATACTGAAGTGGTATCCAGAGACAGCATACTTTTGACAGGATTTAGCGTGGATGGGAGCGATAACCTTTATTTTACAGATGCTCTCAGTGGCAATTTTTATAAAATGGATACACGGAGTATTTCTACGACAAATATTTATCAGCTGGAAAGCTCAGTTGTTACCAACACAGATATAAAATTAAAGGATCTTCGCACGCCTAAACTTATTTCTCTGGATGATTATTATGCTCCTTCTAAAGATTTTTCTAATCCTTATCATGTTAGATTTGGTGCCAATAGTTTGATTATTAAAAATGTTACGGGGGCTTTTGTTCCAGGAGGCTTTTTAATTACAATTGTTGTGGCAGCTGCAGTAATTGGACTTTACTTTTTGCTTAAGATAGCTATACGTTATGAAATAAAACGTATACCTTTAGCTCTCAGGATTACAGGCTTGTTTTTCCCAGTTTTTCTTGTTTCAATGCTGGTTCTGCTTTTTATTACGGTTAAAGATGCTTCTGATGAATATATAAAAGTTTTAAAAAATGATCAGGACATTGGTGCCAAAATTGCTTCGGACCATATAGACGGAGATTTGTTTTTCTCTATTGACCATACAGGCGATTACATGAATACAAATTATATATCTTTAAGAAATATGGTGCAGGAAGCTTACAATGATATTGCCTCAAAAATAGGAGACAGGAGTGATTATGTTGTAGCATATGTTGTGAAAAATAATAAGATTTATTCAACTTTCAGCAGTAAATATAAAACTGAATCAGAGTCATATGAAAGCCTTAAGTATACAAACCCGGATATGATTACAAATAATACTATGCTTGTAGATTATGCTTTGGAAAGGAGTGAGACAGAAAAAATTTATGCGGCTTGGAAGAGTTTTACCTCAGAAACCGAAGTAACAGATATAGTGAGGATTGATTTTGGCGATGTATATGGAGACATTTCAGCGTCTTTTGCACCAATAAAACTCAGAGATGGTACTGTAGTAGGGTTTGTTGGGAACTTTATAGATGAGAATATACACAGAAATAGAAAAATTCGGCAAATATTTGAGCATTCGTCCTCAGCAATTCTTATAGCTGTAGTTTTAGTTTTTGGATATATGTGTTTAATAGTAAAATATTCCTTAAGACCTATTAAAATTTTGGAAAAGAGCATAAATGCCATGGGAAGGGGTGTTTGGAACACAAGAGCACGGGTAACATCTAAGGATGAATTTGCGGATATCGCAGAAACTTTTAACCTTATGTCTTCTAAAATGGACAAATATACTTCAAATCTTATATTATTAAACGAAAAATATGTAAAATATGCTCCTTCTGAGATTTTTAAATTAATAGGTAAAGATAAAATAACTGCTGTACATTTGCATGATTACAAAACTCTTAACATGAATATTATTTATCTTACTTTTAATATATCGTGCCAGGATACAGATAGCTTTAGTTCCGAAAAAGAGCTTTTTGACCTCTTGAATGCAAGTTATGAAAGTTTCTTTAATGTAGTTGAAAAAAATAGAGGAGTTGTTCATCTATTTAGTAGTATAGGGGCAAGAATATTGTTCCCGAACAGCGCTGAAGATGCTTTTAATGCTTCCATGCAGTTCAAAGAAGTGTTCATAAATGACAAAATAAGGGAAACACTCAATCTTACCTTAGGTTCTGGTGAAGTCTTACTGGGAATATCAGGAAATTCCCAGCGTAGAGGTGTGTTGGTTGTATCAGATCAGCTTATGCAGTTATTTAATATAGATAGATATTTGAGAACACTTAAAATTAATCATGTAGCTACAGATTCAATTATAAAGAAATTACCACAGACAGGGATTTGCAATTATAGATTTATAGGGAATATAGGCAAGGTTTATAGTTCGGGAAGTGTTGGAGTTTATGAAATAATAGACATGAATAACCACTATAGAAAGGATTTATATATAAACACTAAAGAACTATTTGAAAATGCTGTAAAAGTTTATAGAAATGGTGAATTTATAAAGGCAAGAAAAATGTTTTCAGATGTGCTGAAAATAAACAGTAAAGACGCAGTTGCAATTCATTATTTGATGAAGTGTGATGAACAGATAAATGCTAAAGATAATAAATTTAACAGAAAAGAATGGACTGGAAATTTATTTGATTAAACACTCAGATTAATTTTTGGAAGAAAGGTGATAAGCCTATGGCTATTGGTCAGAACCCGATTACCGAGATAATTTCCCGACTGGTGTCTTCAGTGCAGTCTCAGATTACAGGACTAACAGCTTGGGTATTTAAACTTCAAAATTTCGCTACTCAGGCGGCTCAGGGTGCGCAACAAAAGCTACAGAAGTTTATGCGTACTCTTACCAAGAAGCCTACATCTAAAAAAGATTATTGGAAAGTTCTGGGTCTTTATTTTTCTAAAAGATTTGTTGTTATGGCCACCATTATAACTTGTGTTTTGGGCTTTCTTGCAGTGGCTTATGGTTATCCTTGGGCAGAAGGAAAACTCTGGAGAGCTACCATAAGAGTAGACAGTGAAAAATATTCATATTTTACCGGAAAAGCTAAAGTTATTGATACCATGAACCAAACAGTTTATATTGGTGATATGGAAAAAGGAAAGCCACAAGGTTACGGCACACAGTATGACGGCAGTGGAAACGCTATTTATGAGGGAAACTTTAGTTCGGGAAGATATTCCGGAGATGGAAAAATGTATAATTCTAATGGAATTGTGATATATGAAGGCTCTTTTCTGAACAATAAATATGATGGAAATGGGAAACTTTACAATGATATTGGAAAAGTAACTTATATAGGTGAATTTTCTGTTGGACAAAAGTCCGGTAAAGGTATAGATTATGACCCTAAAACTCAGCTAAGGACTTATTATGGAGAATTTCAGAGCGATTTAAGACAAGGCTATGGAGTTTTATATGATACAGATGGATCTACAATTATTTATGAAGGGAATTTCGTATCTGGAGAGTATAACGGGAACGGAAAATTATATGAAAATGGAAATCTTTTGTATTTAGGAGATTTTGTGAACGGTGTGTACGACGGAGAAGGCAACCTTTATGATACGGATACCGGAGCGTTGGTCTATTCGGGGAATTTTAAGGAGGGACAATATGATGGTAGTGGAAAACTATATGACCCAGGGACAGGAGTAATAATTTATGACGGTAATTTTTCAAAAGGTCAAAAACAGGGAACAGGCTCTTCATTTGATTCTTTGGGGTCAGAATCATTTAGCGGGACCTTTAGAAGTGGGAGTATAGATTATATACAGTATTTAAACTCTACAGTTGATGAAGTAACTTCCCAGTTTGGCCAGGAAAGCTACCGTACGGAAGTTGATAATAAGATGATTTTGACTTATCTTTCTTTGGATGCTTCGATTGTATTTAAGATAGATTCAAATAAAGGAATATATGTATGTGAAAAGGTTGTAATTGGAACAAAGGATGAATTTATGGGACTTGGAGCACAGAGTACTGCGATGGAACGCAGGGAAGTGATGGGTGAGCCGTTTTCTTCTATAAATTTTAATATGCCTAATTATTACAAGACTATTCTTAGGGATTTATCGATTAATATAAATGATATAAGTAAAGTTCCTAGTGATAAATATATAATGGATCAATATTTTATTAGATTTTACTTTAATGATGGAAGAACAGAACTTAAATGCATAGAGATTTGTTCTATGTAAGGCAGATTTACATAAAGATAGATGGTTTATAAATTAAGAGGAGTGAAAAATAATGAAATCATTAAAAACTATAGGAAGAAATATATTAGCAGTTTCTTTATCGGGAATAATTTCTTTAGGGCTCGCACTTTCGTTTGCAACAGCTAATGATAGTACCGCGGCAGTTGAACAAATAACTGAGGGAACAGCTTCTGAGACTACTGCTGAGCAAAGTCTGACAAGCGATGAAATAGAAAAGATAATTGATGATTTAAAGGTATCCACGAATATAGACAATGTTTTAGAAAAATTAGATGAAATAATCAAACGTGCAGAACTTTCAGGAAATGATGCTTTAAAACAGTATGCAGAAAATACAAAATCTAAATATGAGCTTCAAAAGCAATTAGATTCTCTTAATAGTCTGATAGAAGCTATGAAAAAGAAAAACAGCGATGTTAATACTCTTGACGAGGAACTTAATAAAGTTTTAGCGGTTACCACGATTCTTGAGGATTTAAAAGGGGCTCTTTCAGATGAAGCCTTGATGGTTCTGGAAACTTTAGGTTCAGACGATATTGGAAAGCTTCAGGAAATTTTTGCTGAGATAGAAGGGTTAGTAGATCTTAACGATATAGATGCGATGTCAGTCAAACAGCGTTCACTTTTGGATGTTTTGATGCTTTATGGAGCTATAAGCCAAAATATGTTTTCAGATCACCGTTTAGATGTTGCTAAAGATGCTCTTGAAGTTGCTATAACGCTTCTTAAATCATATGAGAAACAAAAATATACGGAGTCTGAATATAATACTTTAGTGGAAAAATCAGAAGAGTTTGGCAGCAGGGGCAAAAAAACTGCTGGTGTTTTTCCGGAGCAAGTTATTTTCTTGGATGGTGCGTTTAACCTTAAATTTATGCCGGTTATGTATGATGGACACATATTAATTGCTATAGATGATGCTTATCAATATATAGATGCAAAAGTTGACTATATGTATAATAATGCTAACTTAGTAATTCAGTCTCCTGGAAATACTTTAGAACTTACAAGCGGGAAAAATATAGCTTATTTGAATGACGAACCCAAAAGCATGTCAGTACCGGTAATGAATATAAACAATACTATATATATTTCAGCTGAATTTTTTGCTGAGACTTATGGAATTGCATATAGATATATCTCTGAGCTAGAGACAATAGTTATGTATAATAATTTAAATCAGTTAAGTGACCCTTCTGAACCGAATGAAATAAATATTGGGTAAGAAGAAAATATAAATGAGTTAAAGTCAAAGCTTGAAGGGGGAAATATAGGTGGCTAAATATTCAATAATTTCAGATATAGGAAAGGGACTTGTAAATATGCTCAGGGACAAGCTTGTCCCTGAGCCAATTGATAAGCCGGAGTACATTGGCATGTGTGAACCTAAAAATCGTGGCGGATATGTAGTTGGAATTCACCCTTATGATATTCAGGAAAATCGGGATGGAAAAGCTCAGGAGGCTTTAACTTTACCTGATGGCAGTGTGCAAGCTCCTCCTGCGAGAATAGAGGTTTACTTTATGATATCTGTTTGTAGCCAGGCAGATATAGAGACTAAAGCCATAGATGAGGCTCGGATAATTGGTAAAGTTATCCAGGTTATGAACGATAATCCCAACATTCCAAGTATTTATATGCCACAATCCAGCGAATACCCAAGTGAACTTATTCCTATTAGCATGCTTCCGCTTGAGGTAGAAGAAAAAGTGAAAATTTGGACTCTTTTTGGGGAATCTTACAAAATTTCTTCATTTTATGTGGCAGGACCAATATCTATAGAATCTGAAAACATACAGAAACCTGATAAAAGAGTCAAGTCGTTCCTTCTTAACAGTACCCAATTTGTACCAAAGAAGATTATACAGTTTGAAACCCGAATTAAGGAAGAAGAGATTGACGACGATTATACTCAGAGGGATGCGGAAGACCTGGGTAAAAATGATGATGGCGGAGATGACGATTTTTAAATAAGTTTTAACGATAGGTGATGGTTGATATGAGGACTTTATATAGAGCTTCTTTGGCAATTTTACTTACAGACATGTATACTAAAGAGCCTATTGCAAATGCTGTTATATTGTGTGATGGTAAGCAGATTCGTTATAGTAAGGCAACGGGAGGATATTATGCCTTTTCTAATTTATATCCTAAAAAATATCGTGTAGACATAATTTGCAAAGGTTTTTTGGATATTCGTTTAGACCTTGAAGTAAGAGCAAATGAAACGAAAACTATTATGATGAATTTACCCTATGCTTTGGATAATGCACAAATGCAAAGGGAAAAACGTTTTGAAATTCAAGTTAATAAGGACGGTATGCCATGGAAAGATTCTAATGTCCGCTTTAAGCTTGTAGATGATTTGAATTTTCTTAAGGTGCTGCAGCCTGTAAAAAAAAGAAAAAATAAAATAGTATTCAATATGGAAAATAATAAAAGTTTTGTTTTCCAAAGATATGCTTATCGTAACCAGGGCACAGAAAATGAATTTTATATATATGGGTATGATATATCAAAATCGGATTATTTTATGAAAGATCCAGCTGAAGTAGAGTTATCACCTGGAGGCAAGCTGTATCCAATATGGGATTTAAAAACTGATGAAAATGGAAAGGTTATTTTGCCAATTTTTAGACAGTTTATGAAAGGAAGCAAAGCAAGATTTGAAGTATTTGCAGGGGGGAAATATGCCAAAATGAAGCTGTCGGTCCCCGAGATAGATGACAGCGAAAAATTAATTATTGCCGAAACAGATTTGACGGAATTAGAGCCTAAAAAACTGCCCAAGACGCTACAAGTACAAGAGGAAGAAAGTAATTTTGATGATATGGAAGAAGGAGACGTGGGTATTAATTTTTCAGCAATGCTTCCGCCTAAGCAGGTTGGCACAGGAGAGCAATTTGCTATAAGTGGTCCAATACCGATGCTCCCGAATAATCAGCCAGGAGCAATGAACCAATTAAAAGCCAATGGTCAAGCACCGATGCCACCAGGGGCAATGGGTCCGCCGGCTAATTTCGCTCCAAACGGTCAAGCACCGATGCCACCAGGGGCAATGGGTCCGCCTGATAATTTCGCTCCAAACGGTCAAGCACCGATGCCACCAGGGGCAATGGGCCCGCCTGATAATTTCGCTCCAAACGGTCAAGCACCAATGCCGCCAGGGGCAATGGGTCCACCTGATAATTTCGCTCCGAACGGACAAGCACCAATGCCACCAGGGGCAATGAACCCGCCTGATAATTTCGCTCCAAATGGTCAAGCGCCGATGCCGCCAGGGGCAATGAACCCGCCTGATAATTTCGCTCCAAATGGTCAAGCACCGATGCCGCCAGGGGCAATGAACCCGCCTGATAATTTCGCTCCAAATGGTCAAGCACCGATGCCGCCAGGGGCAATGGGTCCACCGAATAATTTCGCTCCGAATGGTCAAGTACCAATGCCACCAGGGGCAATGAACCCGCCTGATAATTTCGCTCCGAACGGTCAAGCACCAATGCCACCAGGGGCAATGGGTCCGCCTGATAATTTCGCTCCGAACGGTCAAGCACCAATGCCACCAGGGGCAATGGGTCCGCCGGCTAATTTCGCTCCGAACGGTCAAGTACCAATGCCACCAGGGGCAATGGGTCCGCCGGCTAATTCCGCTCCGAACGGTCAAGTACCAATGCCACCAGGGGCAATGGGTCCGCCGGCTAATTCCGCTCCAAATGGTCAAGCACCAATGCCACCAGGGGCAATGGGTCCGCCGGCTAATTCCAGCATTGAAGATCCTGAAGCCGAGTCGCTGGAAGACGGAATACATGAGTTTAAGAAGAAAAAATAAAGATTACAAATATAGTGTGGGAGGTGGTTTGTATTAAAAGCAAGCTTAAGGAGATGTTCCCTTCGAATTTATTAGACGTGGGGTATGAAGATAACAGGGAATATCTGGATGATAATTTAAAAATAGTAAAAATGATGATAAATTACTATAAAATCTGTGCAGAGCAAAAAATATTTATAGAGTGCCGTAAACTAGTAAAAGAAGACTTTTCTCTTGCAGGTGTTTTTATTTCTTCACGTCTGAAAAACACTGATAAAAAGTTGTCACTTTATGCCAAACATATAAAAGAATGTTTTAGTTTAAATGATTTGGAGTGGTTTTGCTTTCTGATGAGTTTGATATTTGATACAGATCATCATTACAAAGCACTTATTCAGAGTTTAGGAGGGGCAGAGGAGAGGGGTGTTTTAGATTATGAGATTATAATGAAAATATTTTATTTTGTTGAGAACTTTGATGAAATAGAGTATTCATCTTCACAGCTAATAAATCTAAAATTTAAGATGTCCTCCTTATGCTTTTCAGAACACTCAACAAAGATAGACGAAAATATTTTAAGTTTTTTATATTTTGGAGAAAAAAAGATTGCCCTAAGCGGAGTAGAAGTGTATGTTCCGGATACGGACAGCAGGGGAGTGCTGCCCATAAGAGAAAGAATTTCCAAGAGAATTTTTGAAATAAGCGAACTTAGACCACAGGGAAAACAATTTTGTTTTTACTTGCATGGAGAGTCGGGAATAGGGAAAAAGACGATAGCTAAAAGAGCATCTGAACTTATGGTTAAAGGCACAATAATAATTGATATGAAGCTTTATGCTTTACTGAGAAGTGAAACATTTTATAATCTGATTTATTCGCCGTTAAGGGAAGCGCTTATAATAAACGGGAGTATATGTTTAGATAATTTTGAAGTTTTTAATGAGATGTCTGCACAAAAATACGAGTATTTGGAATTTTTGATGGAAAATATTCCTAAATTCTCAAGAGAAATGTTTATCCTTTCGAATAGAGAACTATCAAATATACCGGTAAAAGACAATATTTCGATTATAAATATTCCCATTGAGAGTCTTAACGGCAAGGAAAATGCTGCACTGTGGAAAAGTTATTTAAAAGATTTAAATGGCGTTACTAAGGTACCATCAAGAGAACTTGCTAATAGGTTTAATTTTACACCTGCACAGATTAAATCCACAATAGGTTCTGTACGGTCATTTTGGTATTGGAAGGGTTGCAAAGAGCTTAAAATCAAGGATTTATGCAAGTGTGCTTATTCTAACTATATAAGCAAGTTGTCTAGTAAATCTACTATAATAAAATCCAGATATACATGGAAAGATTTAGTTTTGGACATAAATGAGAAAAATATGATACGAAATGCATGTGATCAGATTAAATATAGAAATATCGTTTACGATGAGTGGGGAATGAATTCCAGGATACTTTATGGAAGGGGTCTTAGCATGCTTTTTGCAGGACCTCCTGGTACAGGGAAAACTATGGCCGCACAGGTTGTGGCGAATGAATTGAATTTAGAGCTTTACAAGACAGACTTGTCTCAAGTAGTTTCAAAATATATAGGTGAAACGGAAAAAAATCTCAATGAACTTTTTAATGAAGCAAAAAAAAGTAATGCTATTTTACTTTTCGATGAAACTGATGCACTCTTTGGGAAACGTACTGCGGTTAAAGATTCCCACGATAAAAATGCCAATCTCGAAACCTCATTTTTGCTGCAAAAGATGGAAGAATATGACGGAATATCTATTATGACCACTAATTATGTAGAAAACATAGATGTTGCTTTTTTTCGGCGCATAAGCTATGTTATTCATTTTGCTTTTCCTGATGCTGCCGCTCGGGAAAAAATCTGGAAAAATATGTTTTCTTCCAAAACTCCGTTAAGCTCAGATATAGATTTTAAATATTTGTCAAAGAATTTTGAAATGACAGGAGGAAGTATCAAAAATATTGCGGTAAATGCTGCGTTTATGGCAGCGAGGGATTCAAAAGAAGTTAAGAT
>CATOLC010000014.1 GCA_951800855.1 uncultured Ruminococcus sp. | reverse complement strand
GTCTTTCCCCTGCTATAATCTGATAGCGTTCTCCATCAATCGGTCTGACAATAAGAGGCTGTAAAATTCCTTTAGTTGCTATTGAATCTGCGAGCTCAGAAAGTGAATTTTCATCAAAAACATTCCTTGGTTGAGCTTTATTCGGCTCTACATCAGAAATCCTGACTACTGATGTTTCGCTATCTTTAACAGCTTCAAAGCTATTTTCCATGAATATTGCATCCAAACCCTTGCCAAGTCCTCTAAGTTTTGTTGCCAAATTTTATTTACTCCTTTCTATTTATTTTATTCTTTGCTTTTTAGTTTTCTGTCTTTTTTTATGATTTCTTTAGATAAATTTATGTATTCCTTTGCTCCTTTAGAGGATTTATCATAATAATAAACCGGTTTCCCAAAGCTTGGAGCTTCAGAAAGTCTAACCCCCCGATGAATTACCGTATCAAAGACTTTATCAGGGAAAAATTTTCTGATTTCACGTTCGGCTTGCTCTGTAAGTTTTAACCTACTGTCGTACATAGTCATTAATACGCCTTCAAGTTCTAAGCGTCTATTAAATATTTTCATTCTTTTAAAGGTGTTATTCATAAGTTGAGATAATCCTTCAAGGGCGTAATATTCGCATTGAACCGGAATTAAAATAGCATCGCTTGCACAGACTGCATTTGTGGTTATAAGCCCTAAAGATGGCGGACAATCTATAATTACATAAGAATAATTATCTTTTATATTGCTAAGCTTGGATTTTAGTATAGATTCTCTTGCTTCAAAATTTATGAGCTCAATTTCAGCTGCTGCAAAGTCCATACTGGAAGGAATTAAATCTAAATTTTTGAATTCAGTTTTTATTATTGCTTCTTCTGCTTTAGCTTCTCTAATTAAAACATCATATATAGAAAATATGTTCTCTTTTCTATTGGAGCCCAGACCACTTGTGGTGTTTCCTTGAGGATCCATATCGATAAGCAAAGTTTTTTTCCCATTTATTCCCATAGATGCCGCAAGATTTACTGCTGTAGTTGTTTTTCCCACTCCTCCTTTTTGGTTAGAGATAGATATCACCTTTGTCACACGGGTTCTCCTTTCTATTTCTATGTAAATAAAATTATAACATCTGCAAGTGTTAAAAACAAGGGATTTTTATTCTTTATTCTATTTAAAAGTAATAACTTAAAATGTTTTAAAATATTTTTGACTTTATTTGTGTGTAATGAAATAATTCCATATAATATAGTAAATTTTAGCCTGTACTCGTTTATCAAATTTTACCGTTAAAAACATTTATAATCTTTAAAGGTTTTTATATTAGATAAAAATTTCACGACAAGTTTTGCTTAAAGGAAAAAATAAAAAATGTTCCACGTGGAACATTTTTACAAAGGATAGTTTTTAATTGTTTTTGCTGAGTTTCGAGGATATTTTTTTGGTGTTAAATCTATTTTTTTTATCAAAATCAAGTTTCTTGAGCCACTTTGGTTAGGAAGAGCAAAGTTTTCTATTTTCTCTAATTTTCCATTTAAGATTTTAATTGAATTTTTGGCACCTTCTATTTCCTGTTTCGCATTCGGACCTTTAAAAGCGATAAAACATCCGTTTGTTTTAGTAAAAGGCAGACAGTATTCGCATAAATTATTAAGTGGTGCAACCGCTCTTGCCACTACATAATCAAAATTATCTCTGTATTCTTCTTTTCTAGCCAAAATTTCAGCTCTTTCATGAAAAACCGAGTAATTTGTGTTTATCTTAAGTTTCAGATTTTGTAAAAATTCTACTTTTTTCCTTACACTATCTAAAAGAGTGAGTTTAATATCAGGACAAAGAATTTTTATAGGAACTCCAGGAAATCCTGCTCCAGTGCCTACATCTATAATGCTATTTCCCCCTTTTATACTAACAACCTTAGTTAAAAGAAGACTATCCAAAAAATGTTTTATTGCAATATCTTCAGATTCAGTTATTGATGTTAAATTAGTGTGAGTATTATATTCCAAAAGATATCTGTGGTATACATCAAATTTTTCTAACTGCTCCTCGCTAATTGGTATACCCATTTGTAAAGCACTAGTTTTTAATACTGTTTTAAACTTATCCATAAAATTTTATTCCCCCAACCTCCGGATTTTAGCTATCCATACCATTAAAACGGATATATCTGCAGGATTTACTCCAGAAATTCTAGAAGCTTGTCCCAAACTTCTAGGACGAATTTTTTCTAATTTTTCTATAGCTTCTAGTCTTAATCCTATTATTTTTCTATAATTTATTTTTTCAGGAATAATTTGACATTCAAGCCTTCTCATTTCTTCAATTTGACGCTTTTGTTTTTCGATATATCCCTTATATTTTATTTCTGTTTCAACTTTTTCTAAAATATCTTCGTCATTTTCTGTTCTGTCTGGGTCAAAAGGTGCTAACACTTTATAATTAAGCTGTGGACGTTTAAGAAGTTCAGCTAATTTCGTTCCAGTTTCTATGGCAGATGTTCCACGTGGAACAATTGTTTTGTTTAACGCTTTGCTCGGGGATATAACTGTGCTTTGAGCTCGCTTTATTTCTCTTTCCTTTCTTTCCAGACGAGAAAGGAACTTATCCCATTCTGCATCATTGATGAGTCCTAATGCCCTACCCATCGGCATTAAGCGTTCGTCAGCATTGTCCTGGCGCAGAATTAAACGATATTCCGACCGTGAGGTCATCATTCTATATGGTTCATTTGTCCCTTTTGAGACTAAATCATCTATAAGCGTCCCTATGTAAGAGCTTGCTCTATCTAAAATAAATGGCTCTTCCCCTTTTGCCTTTTTTGCAGCATTTACTCCCGCCACAAACCCTTGAGCTGCGGCCTCTTCATATCCTGAACTTCCATTAAATTGCCCTGCTCCAAACAATCCGTCAAAATCTTTAAATTCCAGCGTAACACTAAGCTGAGTAGGGTCTATACAAGAGTATTCTATTGCGTATGCTGGACGCATAATTTTTACGTTTTCAAGCCCTTTTATCGTTCTGTAAAACTGAATCTGAACTTCTTCTGGTAAGGAAGATGACATCCCTTGAAGATACATTTCTTCTGTATCTAGTCCGCAAGGTTCAACGAAGAGCTGGTGTCGTTCTTTATCTGAAAATCGAACCATTTTATCCTCTATGCTAGGGCAATATCTTGGGCCTATTCCATCAATTCGTCCGCTATACATAGGGGACCTGTGGATGTTTTCCAGAATTACTCTTTTTGTTGCTTCATTTGTATATGCAATATAACATGAGGCCTTATTTTGCAATGAAACATCTGAATTTTGATTACTATAAGAGAATGGAACTATTTTTTTATCTCCAAATTGCTCCTCCAAAACAGAAAAATTTATACTGGATTTTAAAACTCTTGCAGGTGTACCGGTTTTAAAACTTCTCATAATTACCCCAAGTTTTTTTAAGGATTTCGCTAACATATCCGATGGGAACATACCGTCCGGGCCACTACTGTAAGAAACCTCGCCTACATGAATTTTACCATCTAGATATGTTCCTGTTGAAATTACCACACATTTTGCCAAATATATGGTGTTTAAGCGAGTCTTTAAGCTCCACACAGACTCATTTTTTTTGATTTCTATTATTTCAGCTTGCTTTATATCTAAGTTCTTCTGCATTTCAAGCTTATGTTTCATAATTCTGCTATATTCGCTTCTGTCAATTTGGACCCGCAAAGAATGCACAGCCGGCCCCTTACCGATATTAAGCATTCTACTTTGTAAAAAACACTCGTCTGCCGTTTTGCCAATTTCTCCACCTAAAGCGTCAATTTCTCTGACTAAATTTCCCTTAGCTGTTCCCCCTATAGATGGGTTACAAGGGCAATTCCCGATTGCGTCTAAATTCATCGTAACCACAGCTGTTTTACATCCTATCCTTGCACTCGCTAAGGCAGCTTCTATCCCGGCATGCCCTGCTCCTATTACTACAACATCGTAGTTTTCTGCAGTAAAATCCAATCTATATTCCTCCCTATTTATTACATTTTACCTTTGATTTACTTCTACTTCCCTACACAGAATTTAGAGAAAATTTTATCTATTATCTCTTCACTAACGTTTTCTCCGGTAATTTCTCCTAAAATTTCTATTGAATTTTGAACTAAAACGGTTACGGCATCTAAGGTGACTCCAGAATTAAACGCTGTTTCCGTTTCTTCTATAGAGGAGATGGCTCTTTTAACGACTTCAAATTGTCTTTGTCCTGTAACAAATGGTTCGCTTGCGTTCAAACTGTTCATATCTACAAAATCATATACAGTTTCTTTTAATTTTTCTATCCCTAATTCTTCGATAGTTGAAATATTTACTACTTTTTTAAAACTTTTTCTTATTTTTTCTGTTTCTATACTAATCCCTAAGTCTATTTTGTTTATGATTGCTATTGCTTTATTTTTATCAACTAGCTTAATTACTTCGATATCCTCTTTTGTTAGTTTTTTAGAGCCATCAAACAATACAAAAATAATATCTGTATCATGAAGATTTTGTTTTGCCATATTAACGCCTATCTGTTCAACAGAATCAGAAGTTTCACGGATTCCGGCAGTATCAAATAATTTAATTGGAATTTCCCCAATCATTGTGTTTCCGTCTACAATATCTCTAGTTGTTCCGGCAATATCAGAAACAATTGCCCGCTGGTAACCAGTGAGTATATTTAATAGTGAAGATTTCCCGACATTAGGGCGACCCACAATAGAAATTTTTAATCCTTCATTCAAGGCTTTAATTGCTTTTTCTTTTTCGCTTATTTTTAGGAGTTTATTTTTTGCTTCAGCGAGATTTTTTTTCAACAAATTTTCTTTAAATTGTGGAATATCTTCTTCTGGATAATCTGCCCAGACAGAAAGATTTGCAGCAATTTCAGTTAGAAAATTTATTATTTCCTTTATTTTTTTATTTATATTTCCTTCCAGTCCACTTATAGCAAGTTTATTCGCCTTTTCACCATGTGCTGAGATTAAATTTGCCACCGATTCTGCTTTGGATAAATCTATTTTTCCATTCAAAAAAGCTCTTTTTGTGAATTCTCCCGGTTCTGCAAGTTTTGCACCATTCTTTAATGCTAAACTCAAGATTTTTTTTGCTATGTAAACTCCTCCGTGGCAGGAAATTTCAACGATATTCTCTCCAGTGTAACTTCGGGGAGCACGGAAAAATAAAATAATTACTTGGTCCACGACTTCATTCCCATCGAAAACTTTACCCAGTTTTGCAGAATATCCTTTCATTTCAGATAAATCCTGATTATCTATAGATTTAAAAAATTTTTTAACTATATTTACAGATTCAGCTCCTGAAAGTCTAACAATTCCAATTCCTCCGGGTGCTAAAGCTGTAGAAATTGCAACTATTGTATGCATATTAACAAAACCTTTCTAAAGATTATATTCCTTTTAAAATATATTTAATGTTTTTTGATTAGTTCAATAAAATTATAACACAAAATATAGTGTACAGTATTTTATTTTGAGCTAAAGGTTTATTTAGTCAGTTATACCTTAAATCCCCTAAAAATTTAAACTTATTTATGTTGCTATTCTATGACAAAATAAAAACCCTTTTTTAAAAAGGGCTAAAAATTATGAAAAATCTTTAAAAATTCTACGAAACTTAATTTTCTACTTGCGTATTTAAACATTATTTTTTAGATTTCTTTTGAGTGTAGTTTTAATATCTTTTAAAATAAAGGAGTGTCTAATTGAAAGAGAATTAATTATCCAGCCTAATTTTTCAGCTCGAAAACATTAGAAAAGAGGCCGGTTTTAAAAAATATATTTTCTGAAATTTTTCATTTCTCTTTTTTTAGGACACTCCCTTATAATATTCTTTCTGCGTTATTTTATGTGTGGGAAGTTTTTTATTGCGAAGCAACAAGGCTCTCGGGACATATAGAAATTTTTAATTTTCGTAATGGGTGAGGTTCTTATTTTATATTCGTAAGTGCTTTTAAAAATTGAACTAAGTAAACTTCTTGAATTTAGATAATAAAACATATAAATTAAAAAGCCTGCTAAATAAAAATTAGCAAGGCTTGATAATCATAAAATTATTGTAAAAATATCGTTGTAAATGCTTGTCGTATAATGTATAATTATGTACTAGTAGTAGGAGTTTAGCCTGCGGAGAACGGTTAATCTGCCCCTAGAATGGGGGTGGATAATATGCTCGATTTATTGATATTGGTCGGATTTTTCCTAACCTATTTTTTAATAATTTATCTAATTTTAGATTCAGCATATAAAAAATGAAATAACCGTTTCTCCTCTCTCAAAAGTGAAAACGGTTATAATCATTTAACTAATTTCATTTAAGGGGCAAGCCGTTCTTTAAACGGTTTTACTCCTACTACTTTTATTATATACTCTGCATTGGCTGTTGTCAACACATTATTATAAATAATGGGGAGTGTCTAAGAGTAAGATAAATGCTAAATTACTTTGTATAAATAAAGCTAAACATCTATGAAAATATTATTTTTAACTTATACTAATTATGATGAATTTTTAATTTCTCTCTTTTTTAGACACTTCCGAACTAAAATAATATGATTTGACGAACCGTTCTCTCTTTTTGCTGTTTCTCTTAATCTCTTAAAGCTATACTATTTTTGTTGAGTGCCAATAAATATACTGCATTAAATCTAATACTGCCTTTAGACTCATATTTGTTAATTTTTTCCGAAATGGTCTCTCCTTATTATTAAGGTCATAAGGTCTAGGTGGGTTTTTTCTTTGCTATAACTACGTGTCTTTCATCGTCCTGACCTTCAGACCAGGATTCTATCCCCTCAATATCATTAATTGCAGAATGAATGAGTTTTCTTTCGTATGATCTCATGGGTTCAAGATCTAACTTTTTTCCATCTTTTAGTACAGCATACGCCATTCTTCTTGCAAATGCTGAAAGGGATTTTTTACGTTTTTCTCGGTAATCTCCTGCTTCAAGGCGTATTTTGTAATATTTTTCTCTTTGGCTTTTATTTACTGCGATTCCGGCTAAATACTGTATAGCGTTTAAAGTTTCTCCAAACCTGCCTATTATGTGTTTTATGTCCTCTCCTGTTATCTTTATTGTGCAAAAAGTATCTTCTTCTTCGGTTATTGTTACATCAAGTGACTCCATTCCCATATAGTAAAGGATTTCTTTAATATAAATTTTGGCTTTTTCTGCTTTGGATTCTTTTAAAAATGCCCTCACTTGAGCCATTTTGCCACCAAATAATCCAAATTTCTTCTTTTCTGGATTTTGTATAATTTCAAATTGTACGTTTTTTTCATTTTCTCCTAAAATCTCACATGCTTTTTTTTTCGCCAATGCAATTGTTTCTTCAATAGCAAATGCTTCTTTAAGCATAATTAACTTCCTTTCTTTTTACCTCATTTTCTTTTTATTTTCCCCTTTTTTGTGGTTGTAGGAATAGGAACGATATTTTTTTCATCAAAAATTATCTCATCTGGATTTTTTATTTGCTCTACTGTACTATCACAACTTTTTATTTCCGAAAATCTTATAAATTCATCTTTGGCATTCAGCGTGTAAACATTATAGTATTTATTTAAAATTATACTTTGGAACATACCGACCAAAGCGTTTAGTATCCAGTATAAACCTACCGCAGCAGGTATTGTATAAGCGATATATGCCGGAAAAAGAAACATTATATATGGCATTGCTTTCATTGCACCCTGAGCCTGCATGCTATTCCCGCTTGTTTTTTGAGTAATATACATGGAAAATGCGGAAACCGCAAAGCTCAAAAGAGGAATTATCCAGAGCATTTCTTGAAATGAAGAAGCGTTAGGTCTATTAAGTAAATTTATTCCAAGCAAATCAAATCCGCCACTGTATTCATCTAAATCATTAAACTCTTTTTCATTCAGCATTGTTAAATATGGTTTTATTTTATCGAACATTCTAACAAGTTGCAGTTGTTCATACCCTGAATGCAGTTTATTTGATAATTCTGGGATTTCTGAAACGGCTTGGGTCGCTTGTAAAATCTTTTCTTGTGGAATATGTAAAGTATTCTGCATAGGTTTCGTTATTGCACCGAAAATTCCACCCCAAAGAATAAGTGGCAGAACCATAGCAGAAAAACAGCCCCCAAATGGACTAGTTCCTTCTTGCTGATATAGCTTTGTGAGCTCTTCATTATATTTTTGCCTGTCTTTTCCATATCTTTTCTGCAAATCTTTTTGTTTTTCAGCTAAACGTGCATTTTTGGCCATTGCTTTTTGTCTTTTTATGGCCAAAGGAAACATTATGATATTAATAAGTAACGTAAAAAGAGTAATTGCAACGGCATAATTACTTACAGCATCGTAAAAAAACCAAAGTATATATCCAAAAATGCTTCCTAAAAAATCAAAAATAATTCCCAAAATATTTCTCCTCCAAAGTAATCTTTAAATATGCTAATAGAAATTTCTTATTTTCTTTACAGATTAAAAAACTCCGCCTATGGAACTGGGTCATATCCGCCTTTAAAAAAAGGGTTACACTTAAGTATCCGTTTGGTAGTAAGCAAAATTCCTTTTTTACAACCATATTTTTGAACTGCCCCGATTGCGTAAGAAGAACAGTTTGGAGTAAATCGACAATGCACTTTAGTACACGGAGAAATACACATTTGATAAAATTTAAACATAGTTATCAAAAACTTCTTCATGCTATTATACCTGCTTTATTAAGTTGTTCCAGCATTTCTTTTTGTAAGACTTTCATCTTTACAAAAGGTGTTTTTCCCCGTGCAACAAATACAATATCATATCCAGGCAAAACACTATCCAAAATAAGCCTATACGCTTCTTTAATTACCCGTCGCGCTCGGTTCCTTTTGCATGCTTTACCTATTTTTTTGCTGGTTATAATGCCAATCCTTTTATTACTTATCCTATTTTTGATAATATATGTAACCAGCACAGGAGAGACAAACTGTCTTCCTTTGCTGAATGCTCGTCGAAATATTCCATTTTTATTTAGAGTGACTATCTTACTCATTTAAACTCATTCTTCGTTTTTGTATTTATTAAATTTTTGTTAATTTAAACCCTTTGACATTATAAAAAAATTTATGCCTAAGCACAAAGCACTTTTCTGCCTTTGGCTCTGCGTGACGCAAGTACTTTTCTGCCGTTAGCGGTAGCCATTCTTGCTCTGAAACCGTGTGTTCTTTTTCTATGGATATTGCTTGGTTGATAAGTCCTTTTCATAAACTATATCTCTCCTTTTTTTATTTAAATTGAGTAAAATAAAATTTAGCTAGACTTTAAAAACAAAGTCTCACCTTTAATTACTGAATTTCTGAAATATTATACCTCCAATCAAGTGGTTTGTCAATATTTTTATTAATTGAAAGCAAAAGTAAAAGCTTGTTAAATATATAAAGTATAGAAATCTTTTGCAGATTTTAAATTAGTATACATAAATTTAAATATAAAAACAAAATTTAAGTTGACTTTGCCAGAATACAGGTGTAATATATTGGTTGAATTCATTAAAATTATAATATTAGGAGGAGAAAATATGTTACCAATTAATGACCATGTTGTAATTTCAAATGCTGTCCCTTCGCAGAATATTTCGGCGAGTGAGGTGTTTGTAGGAAACTTAAATCAGGATAGGGTCCAAAAATTAGAATCCACTATCAAAAGTTTAAAATCTACTATAGAAACGAATGAAAAATCTATCTCCAAAGGCAAAAAAGCTATAGAGGAAAATCAGCAATCCATAGAAAAATTGAAAAAAAGAATTCAAAAATATAAATCGAAACATTTTTCTAAAAAGAAAATAGAAAAATTAGAACAGAATATAGAATCATATAAAAAAATAATTAGTAATATCGAAGAAATTTTAGTTCGTTTAAAGGACGAAAACAAAAAATGTGAAGAGTCAATTGAAAGTGTCCGTTCAATAATAAATTATCTACAAAATGAGCCTAAATGACAAAAATACATATAATTTCTGTAAAGGGTTCTGCAATATTGTCCATGGGGTAACAGGTTCTAAGATATTCTTAAACTATATATAGAAATATTAAGCAGTTTATTATAAAATCTAAAATAAAGGTTTTAAATGGAGGATAAACTATGGACAATTTTGTAAAACGTACATGGGCAGAGATAAATATGGATGCTATTTGCCATAATTTAAAGGAAATTCGCAAAAAAGTGAGCAATCAAACTAAAATAATGTGTGTGGTAAAGGCGGATGCATATGGACATGGGGCAAAATGTATAGCCATGGAATTTGAAAAGCAAGGAGCGGATTGGTTTGCTGTGTCTAATATTGAAGAAGCGATTCAACTTCGGGATTATGGAATTAACAAACCGATTCTTGTTTTAGGATACACACCGTGCGACATGGTAGAAAAGCTTTATAATTTTAATATTTCCCAGGCTATTTTATCTTATAATTACGGCGTGAAAATATCTGATATATGTAAAGAAAAGGGTATAAAAATAAAAGGGCATTTAAAAATAGATACAGGTATGAACAGAATAGGTTTTTCTTGCCAATCTCAGGAGGAAATAGAAAAGTCGGTAAATTCAATAGCCAAACTTAATGCATTGGGACAAATAGACATTGAAGGTGCTTTTACTCACTTTGCAGTATCTGATTCTCCAAAGGATGGCAAAGAATTCACTCAATTTCAGTTCCGAAATTTTAAAGAAACTGTCAAAAAACTGGAACAAACAGGTATGCATATTAAATTTAAACATTGTTGTAACAGTGGGGGAATAATGTGCTATACAGAAATGGAACTTGATATGGTGCGTGCTGGAATAATTTTATATGGTTTGCTCCCTGATTGTGAATTAAAAGGAAAAATAAATCTTCGACCGGTAATGGAATTAAAAACAGTTATTTCTCAGATAAAAACGATAAACAAAGGACAGACAGTAAGTTACGGCAGAATTTTTACCGCTGGAAAGGATATAAAAGTTGCAACTGTGCCAATAGGGTATGCGGATGGCTACAGCCGGAGATTTTCAAACAAAGCGTATATGGTAGTTTGTGGGAAAAGAGCTCCTATAATCGGAAGAGTCTGCATGGACCAGCTTATGCTGGATATAACCGGAATAGATGAGGCAAAAGAGGGAGATGAGGTTGTAGTATTTGGGAAACAAGGCGATGAAGAGATTTCCGTATGGGAACTTGCTAATATAGCTGATACAATAGGTTACGAAATTGTATGCCTGATAGGGAAAAGAGTCCCGAGAATTTATTATAAAAACGGTCAAAAAATGAAACAGCTAAGCTATATGTAAACTTTACAGTTTAGCCAGAAATCTATATAATAAATATATAGATTTAATATGGGGGGAATACATATTTATGCATGCTGATAAAAAAAATGTTAAGGAGATAACTTCAAGAGACAAAGACTTTGCAAAATGGTACACGGACATTGTAAAAAAGGCCGGACTTATGGAATATTCAAGCGTTCGGGGCTGTATGATTATAGAACCTTATGGTTATGCAATATGGGAAAATATACAAAAGATTTTAGACAATAAATTTAAAGGAACCGGTCATGTTAATGTTATGATGCCGATGTTTATACCGGAAAGCTTACTGCAAAAAGAGAAAGACCACATTGAGGGGTTTGCTCCTGAGGTTGCATGGATAACGCATGGAGGGGAGGAAAAACTCCAAGAGCGTTTGTGTGTAAGACCGACATCAGAGACACTTTTTTGTGAATATTATTCACGAGTAATACATTCATGGAGAGACCTTCCTAAACTTTATAACCAATGGTGCTCTGTTGTAAGGTGGGAAAAAACAACTCGCCCATTTTTACGTTCATGTGAATTTTTATGGCAGGAGGGGCACACTGTACACGAAAGCAGGGCCGAAGCAGAAGATGAGACTAAACGTATGTTGAGCATTTATACAGATTTTTTCAAAGAACATTTGTCAATTCCTGTAATACAAGGAATGAAAACAGACAAAGAAAAATTTGCTGGAGCTGATTATACTCTTACGATTGAGGCAATGATGCACGACGGTCGAGCGTTGCAATCTGCTACAAGTCACTGTTTTGGTGATAAATTTGCACGGGCGTTTGATATTAAGTACCAAAATAGGGACAATAAGCCTGAATATCCGTTCCAGACCTCTTGGGGAATATCTACAAGGGTAATAGGAGCGATTATCATGGTTCATGGAGATGACAACGGTCTTGTTTTGCCCCCGGATATCGCCCCGGTTCAAATCGTTATAATCCCTATAAATTCAAAAAATGATGCAGTTAAAAGAACTGTGGATGAAGTTTATAAAGTTCTTAAAAAAAGAGGTGGAGAAGGAGCGGTTAGAGAAATGATTGATTATTTAATCAAAAAAGAAAAACTAAAAAAGCAGTTTTATGAAATCTTTATCTAATCATCAGCAACT
>CATOLC010000013.1 GCA_951800855.1 uncultured Ruminococcus sp. | reverse complement strand
ACATTTGCGGTATTTTAGTAAATTTTGCATAGAAATATACTAATTCTTTTCCGAGTTATAAAATAATTTTAAATAAGGAAAAATTATAAAAATATGAGTTTTTCACCTTGGTTTACATTTGGGTGTGGAGGAATAAATTTTTTAGCATTATTTTTGTCTGACTCAAATGCATCATTTCTTTTTATTATAATTTATTTTACAACTAAAATATTTTATAAAAGTTTATCTGCTTACCATTCTATAACTTCAATACAGCTGTTCAGGGAATGTTCGTTTTTAGTTGTATGCTGTGCGACAATGATAGCGGGTTCATTCATAGCGAGAAATACGTGCCAGGAAGTTATTAATGTTTTTGTGTATGATGTACATAGGATAGAAGAGCCTGTTTCAGATGATAATCCAGGACCAGCACCGAGTCCTTCTGCACTGAGTACATATATGCCTGATATATCAATAGGAAGAGAAAACTATGATATAAGCAGCGGTAGGATTACGCTTTTTAGTCAAGGAATAAAACTATTTTTAGTAAATCCTATTTTGGGTATTGGAAGGGGGAACCTTGTAGCATATGGAGAAAAATTTATAGACGGGGGACTGATTTTTTCAGATTTACATAACTCGTATTTAACAATATTAGTCTCATATGGTCTGTTGGGATTTATTATTTTGTTTATATTTGCACTTTTTTTATCAAAATCAGTATGCAAATATTTGTTTAATTCGGTACATGTATCAAATTCAAGTGTTTTTAGCAAATTATTCTCAGCGCTAGTTGCGTATTGTGCTTATGCTGTGTTTGAAAAGGGTCTATTGTCGGAGGTAACCTTTATGGTTGTGATTTTCTGGGCTATTTTAGGTTATACTGTTTCTTATAAAGAATATGGAGAAAGCCATTATGGGGTACATATGTCTTAAAAAAGTTTTAGTTTAGTTTATTTTTAGTTTATTTTAGTTTATTTTAGTTTGTTTTAATGTAAAAAATTAAAATTTATCTCAAATAGGGAAAGTTAAAAAATAAAATTATTTGATAATAAATTTTAAAATCTGCTAACAATAAGACCTTGCTTTGCATTAGTAATTATGAGAAATTATAGGGTAAACATAACTCAAAAAAGAGTTTTAAGAAAGGAAATATCAGATGATTAATATTGGGTGCCATTTATCAATATCTAAAGGGTTTGAGGCAATAGGAAAAGAAAGTTTAAGTATAGGGGCAAATACGTTTCAGTTTTTTACAAGAAATCCAAGAGGGGGAAGTGCAAAAGAAATAAACAAGGAAGACATAAACGCATTTTTAAATTTAAAAGAGAAATATAATTTTAAGAAAATTGTTGCTCATGCACCGTATACAATGAACCTATGCTCAGTAAAAGAAAGTGTGGCGGATTTTTCTTCACGTGTAATGCTTGAGGATTTAAAAAGGATGGAACATGTTCCGGGAAACCTTTATAATTTTCACCCAGGGAGCCATACAGGACAAGGAACTAAGATAGGAATAGAAAAAATTGCTAAAGCTTTGAATAATATATTGTGGCCGGATATGAGCACAGAGGTTCTTTTGGAGACGATGACCGGGAAAGGGAGTGAAATTGGCGGGAAATTTGAAGAAATCAGGGAAATAATAGATGAAATAGAGCTAAAAGATAAAATAGGAGTCTGTTTGGATACTTGCCATGTATACGATGCAGGGTACGATATTGTAAATAATCTTGACAAAGTTATAAAGGAGTTTGATGATATTATCGGGCTAAGCAGGCTCAAGGCAATACACTTAAATGACAGCAAAAATACTTTAGGGAGCAAAAAAGACCGTCACGAAAAGATAGGAAAAGGGAATATTGGTACAGATGCGATAAGAACTATAGTAAACAGAAAAGAATTCAGTAACTTACCGTTTATTTTGGAAACACCACAAGAGAATATTAACGGTTATAAAAATGAAATAGATATGATAAAAGGTTATTTCCTAGGCGAACTAAAATGATTTTGCACACTAGACAATACAAATGATATTTTATTAAAATACTGAATTGCATAAGAAGGTAGGGAGAAGGTTGAGGAGGATTTTTCGTTGGAGAAAATCCAAAAAAGAAAAAATAGAATTTTATGAGATGACAGAAAATCGGCTGAGCAAAGCTGTAGAGAGAATTCTCAGACCATATTTAGGGAAAATTAAGTCTGAGGGACTAAAAAATAAGATATCAAAGGTTCTTATTGATAAAAATATAGATTTTTTTATCCTTAATCAGGTTAAAAGGCATTTATTAAATAAAAGGGTAATAAATTTGGGCCGGAAATTAGGTATGGTTGATGTTCAGTATAAAAGAGGTGGAATCCAATTTGACTTTTGCGGTTTGGCCAGATTGCTAGTAAAGAAAATAGTTATTACAGACGACCAGATTTTATATATAACGGATAATATTATCAATCAAGCTCAAGAAAAATATATAAATAATCCTGATTATATAATAGAAAAAATGAGCAAAATTTTAAATGAATTATCAAGTACAGGAATTTATAAACCAGAAAGTCCAGAAGAAAAAACAATATATGATTTGGCTCTTTTAATTACAGCTAATTATTATAAAAATGAAGAAAAATGTCCGGTTTGGGTAAAAGGTGCCATAGAAAACTTAAAAAAGGGAGATTTTATAGAAGATTGGATAGAAACAATACTAGAACATATTTGTACAGTTATTTCCAATATGAGCGAAAATCTATATATAGACTTTAAAATTACATTTGATTCATTTATTTTAAGGTCTGTTTTCAAGAAAAAAACAAATAATGGTCAAATCTCGAAAATTTTGGAGATACTGAAAATAGATGTTAAAAATTTAATTTACAGTATAGCTTATGATTATCTGAGCCCAAGTTTTATTAAAGGTTCTGGGGAACTTTTAAAAGATATTGCTGAAACATTTTTATTTGATTTTTGGAAAAATGGAACCTTTGGTGAAAAGAAAAACTTTTCCAGAGGAAAAAGTCCGCAAATATCATGTTTAACAATGACTCCAGGAGAAAATCCGGATACTCAAAGGGCACTTAGGTGGTTTACTGACAGAAAGCTTAGGTTGTTTTTAGAATTTTGTAAATATAAAGATTTTAGCCAGTCGGTCTCTGTGGAAGCAAGCTATAGGTGTATACCTTTTTCATATCCTATTATTAATTTGGGAGTAATTACCAGTTATAAAATAAAGAAAAGTTTTCAGTACTCAGTGGAGCTTTCAGATTTGCAAAGGGAAATTACATATTATTATAGGATAATAAGTGTGTCTGGAGAGATACTAAGCGGGACACATGAATTTATTTTAAAAAATACAGATGAAGAATTTGAAACTTTGGTTTTAGCTGATTCGCAGGGTATGGTTGAAAAAGATTATAATACTTTTTTACAAGTGCTTAATGAAGGAGTTAAATCTCTTTCTCAGAGTGGCTTTATTATCCATATGGGTGATTTTGTTGATGATGGCAACAATGAAATTTATTGGAACTGGGTATTAAATTCAAATTTGT
Source organism: uncultured Ruminococcus sp. (assembly GCA_951800855.1). Lineage (GTDB taxonomy): Bacteria > Bacillota > Clostridia > Oscillospirales > Acutalibacteraceae > CASPLG01. Next base: position 9,829 of record CATOLC010000013.1, on the reverse strand, counting down.
GGGCTGAAAATGCAATACTGCCGGTGAGTGGGAACCACGAAGCAAAGCTAAGTCCGGCGGCGATGAAAGCAGGGGTAGAAAATTCAATATTTCGGCATTTTAACCTTAGGGGGTTACCAAAACAGTCCACTGACACAGGAGTATATTATTCATATACTTTAGGCTGTGCACTTTTTATAGTTATTAACACGAATAGTATGGACAAATATTTAAAAATTGATCAAAAACAATATTTTTGGGCACTGGATACAGCAAAAAATTCAGATGCTAAATGGAAAATACTTCTTACTCATAAATCTCCATATTCTAACGGGCCACATCATAGTGAAAAGGATTCCGAAGAAATAGGGAAACAGATAATACAACTTGCATATGATGCCGAAATAGACCTTGTTATAGGTGGACATGACCATGTTTACACAAGAACCCCATCTATGTCCTGGGGAAAATGTACCGGACATTCTTTTGCACAGATAAAGAAAAAAGGCACAATATATGATTTGTTTTTCAATCCTTTGGGTACGATTTTTATAGTGCCTGGCACATCAGGAGTCAAAAATTATAAACTTGATTTGAATACGACATTTCCTACGGAAAAAATAATAGATTTAAATTGTCCGGTTTATTCAAAAATAAAAGTAACTAAAAACAGACTATATTTTAATGCATATAAATATAGCCCTTTAACGGAAAAATCCGAATGTATAGATGGAATTATAATAGAAAAAAATTCTGAAATAAATAAATATATAAATAGTTCTTTGACAGACAGTTCTATAAACTGTATCTCGCTAGTTCCATGGGCACCAAGCGGAGAAAAAATCAAAAGGGCATTTAACCTTTTCAGGAAACTTGATTACCACGAAAGGCTTTCGGTACGCTTTTACAGGAAACTTGAGTTTATTAGCAGATTAACAAGTAAATATAAAGATATAACAGAATATGGTATAGAAATTGTTAAAAACAAAAGTGAATTTCTAAAAGCGGTGAGCAATAATAAAGTTAAAACTATTATAACAGATTGCAGTGAAATAAAGTTTGAGAACCGGTTCGGTATGTTTGGGAAAATTATTATAAACAGAGACTTGTGTATCCGAGGCAGTGCAAAACTTTTATTTGTAAATTTTATTGTAAAAAATAACTCAATGCTGGTTTTAGGGGATAGCGTATGTATAGATAATTCGAGAAGAGTGCTTTCATTTTATTTACAGCTTAACGCAGTGGAAATTAGGGATAATTCTTGTTTCATTATGTTAGACTATGCTTCTATAAGATGTTCGGGTGGAACTGGATTTAAGGCACATGGAATTTACATTTCCGGTAGGGAAGCTGGAGTTTTTTTAAATACTAAGAGTGAAAGTTTTTCATCTGGAGAATTTATTTTTTCTGTGCACAGTAATTCATATATTTTTATAGAGGAAGGAAAGTATTTTTCTTTAGGCAGCTCATATACAGTTTTGGCGTCAGGAAAAGTGGAGATAAGTGGCGGGAAAATAAGTGGAATTAAGCTATTGCCCTCTGCAAAGGGAGAAATGTATGCCGGAACAATTACAAGTTTAAATAAAAAAGCTCCCTTCGTTCCAGTTTATTGCCAAGGGGAATTTAAAATTTATGGAGGTAACATTAAATCTGGCTCTGAACCATCAGTAACGGTGACTGGGTGGTGTGGGAAAATATATGCTCTTCCGGACCACAAAGGTGCAGTTAAGATTAATGGAAGAGATATTTTTATAGGTGAGATAATATGCTTAGCAGACAATAAAATAAAAGTTGAACTTACTAAAAAAAATATAAATAATGGATATGAAAATATAAGTCTTTATAGTTCATATAAACAGAATATTTATGAAAATTTAGATAAACTTAAACTTGAGGCGGTAAAAATAAAAAATGGAGACATCTTTAAAATACAAGAAGGACATAAAAATTTAGTGATAATGAGTAAAATTTATGATAATATAATGAAACCGAGCATTACGGTAAAAGACGGAGGGATTTTTTGTTTACTGAGCAAACCTTGTTTTATCAATAAACTTAAGAAAAGTGGAGAAATAAATGAAAAAAGGTATAAAAATTAAAGGGAAAACGAGTAAGAACTGGGAATACAGGTATTTATCACCTGTTGATAAAATAAAACTTCAAAGAAAAAGAAAAATATTTAAAATTTTAAAAAAATTTACATTTTGGGTATCTGCAGCATCTTTAATAACAGTAATTTTTAGTATTGGTTTAGTTGCGTTTTATATTTTGACGGACAGGAACAAAGCAGCTAATAAAGAAAATGAGTTTTCTGGGAACAAAAAAGAGATTGCTAATTACTGTGGAGGAACAGATAGGGAATTAGAGAATTCTCTTGAAGAGAACCAGAAAAATGGACAAGACATATCAAAGGAGGAAGCAAAAGATGAGCCGGAAGAAGACATTATCATAAATAATGATGAATATATGGAAGACTTCTCCCAGTGGAATGAAAGGTGTCCTGCAGAGCTTATCGTAGTTAACGGCAAAAATAAGCTCGGGGAGAAGTATAAAGTAGATGTTAAACTATGCAGGGGGAAAGAAATTGGGGCTTTAGCTTGGGAAAGTCTAGAAAAAATGATTCAAGCTGCAGCTAAGGACAAGATAGTTCTTTGGATTTCATCAGGATATAGATCTATTGAGTACCAGCGAAAGCTTTTTGATAATCAGGTTAAAAGAGAGCAAGACAAAGGTCTTTCTTTTCAAGAGGCCGAGGATTTAGCTCAAACAGTCGTTGCAAGACCAGGTATGAGCGAGCATAACACAGGTCTTGCAGTAGATTTTAATGGAGTACAAGATGATTTTTACAAAACAAAAGAATATAAGTGGCTTATGGATAACGCTGCAAAATTTGGATTTATAGAAAGATACCAAAAGAAATGGATGAAAAAAACGGGTGTAATTTACGAACCATGGCATTTTAGATTTGTAGGAGGCTATGCACAGTGCATAAAAGACAGTAATTTATGCCTAGAAGACTGGATTTCAAAAAATATTAATTTAATCAAATAATGAGTATGCAGTGCCTTCTGGTCGGCGATTTCCACTGTTATATGCTTTTATAAAATCGAGAATTTATATATTTTCTACACTACTAGTATTTTTATTGAAAAAAATAAAATGGCAATTTTGATAAAGTTATTTAGTATTTTTATTGAAAAAAAGTAAATCTGAAGGTATTATTTATTTAGAGGTGGTGCGAATGAAAGAGAAAATTAGGACGAGATATGCTCCTAGTCCAACAGGAATGATGCATATAGGGAACCTAAGAACTGCTCTTTATGAGTATTTGATAGCGAAGTCGTCTGGTGGAGATTTTATTTTAAGAATAGAAGATACAGACCAGGTACGATATAAACAAGGAGCTGAGGAGGCAATATATAAGGCTCTTCGGTGCTCAGGGCTAAAACATGACGAAGGGCCGGATATAGGCGGAAGTTTTGGACCATATGTGCAGAGTCAGCGAAAAGAGCATTATTTACCTTATGCAAAGAAACTTGTAGAGGAAGGGAAAGCCTATTATTGCTTTTGCACAAAGGAGAGGTTAGAGACCCTTAAAAATGAAGATAGTTCAGAATTCGGTGGATATGACAGGAAATGCAGAGATTTGGATGAAAAAACTATAAATAATCTTTTGTCTAATGGAACTGCTTATGTTATACGCCAAAAAATGCCGATTGAAGGCTCTACTACTTTTCGTGACGAAGTTTTCGGGGAAATAACCGTTGAAAATAAAGAATTGCAGGACCAAATACTTATAAAAGCAGATGGGTTTCCTACTTATAATTTTGCAAATGTCATTGATGACCATGAAATGCAAATAACTGATGTAGTGAGAGGCTGTGAATATCTTTCCTCCACGCCTAAATATAATCTTCTGTATGAGGCTTTTGGCTGGCAAGTCCCAAGATATGTGCATTTGCCGTTAATTATGGGGAAAAACGAAGACGGCTCAATAGCAAAACTTTCGAAAAGACATGGTTCAGTGGGGTTTGAAGATTTATTAAGCGAAGGATATTTGCCAGAAGCCATAATAAATTATATTGCACTTTTGGGTTGGTGTCCGGAAGGAAACAGGGAAATATTTTCTTTAGAAGAGCTTACAAAGGAGTTTTCAGTTCAAAGAATAAGTAAATCTCCGTCTGTGTTTGATTATGATAAGCTTGAGTGGTTCAACGGAGAATATCTGAGGAACGAGGAAATAGATAAATTTACCCAGCATGCAGAAAAATATATCCAAAAGGCTATAAACGGAGCAAGTCTTGATATAAAAAAAATAGCCTCTGTTTTGCATCAGAGAGTAACAAAATTGACTCAGATTCCAGAGATGATAGATTTTTTGGCAAATATGCCTGAATATGACAAAGAAATTTTTATAAATAAAAAAAGTAAAACAAACTTGGAAAATTCGCTGTTTTGTCTTAAAACAGCTAAAGAAAAGCTGGAAAGTTTACAAAGCTGGGATTTTAATAGTATACATGAGTTTCTTTTAAATCTGGCTCTTGATTTAGGACTTAAAAACGGCACGCTTATGTGGCCGATTAGAATAGCAGTATCAGGCAGAAAAATGACGCCCGGAGGAGCGATTGAAATCCTTGATATTTTAGGCAAAGAAGAATCCCTAAGGCGTATTGAGGCAGGGATTAAAAAACTTGAAAGTGAATAAAGAGACAGAAAACTAAATGTCAATAAAATATTTTATATAAAAGAGGTGCATTATGGAAAAATCTGGAACTTTAAATCAGGAAGAAAAACAGAGCAATTTTGTTTATGACGCTATAAGAAATGACATATCGGAAAAAGGAAGGTTTTACGAAAAGGCAGTTCATACAAGGTTTCCACCTGAGCCAAACGGGTATCTTCATATAGGCCATGCTAAGGCTATATGTATAGATTTTGGTGCAGCGGAGCGGTTCAGTGGGCTTTGTAATCTGAGAATGGACGATACAAATCCTTGCAAAGAGGACGAAGAATACGTCAGAGCGATAAAAGAGGATATAAAATGGCTTGGATTTGATTGGGGGGACCGATTTTATTATGCTTCAGATTACTTTGACCAGATGTATGAATACGCTGTAAAACTTATCAAAAAGGGACTTGCATATGTTTGTGACCTTACACCAGAGCAGGTAAGGGAAAATAGGGGAGACTTAACTCATCCTGCAGTAAGCCCGAGAAGAGACAGACCGATAGAGGAAAGCCTTGATTTATTTAAGCGCATGAAAAATGGAGAATTCAAAGATGGAAGCATGACGCTTAGAGCTAAAATAGACCTTGCCTCCGGAAATTTTAACATGAGAGATCCGGTAATTTATAGGATTTGCAATGAAGAACACCACAGAACCAAAAATAAATGGCATATATACCCAATGTACGACTTTGCACATCCTATAGAGGATGCACTGGAGGGAATAACACATTCTCTTTGTTCCCTTGAGTTTGAGGACCATAGACCACTTTATGATTGGGTACTTGAAAACACTGAATGTGAAAATAAACCACGTCAGATTGAATTTGCCAGACTTGGGATAAATTATACTGTAATGAGCAAAAGAAAGCTCAGAAAACTTGTTGAGGATGGTATAGTTGATGGCTGGGATGACCCCAGGATGCCTACTCTGTCGGGGCTTAGAAGAAGAGGATATACGCCCTCTGCAATAAAAAAGTTCTGCGAAGAGATAGGTGTATCTAAAGTAATAAGCACCGTAGACTATGGATTTTTAGAGCATTGCATAAGGGAAGAAATGAATATTACGGCCAAAAGGGCAATGGTTGTTTTGGAGCCTGTTAAGCTTGTAATTACAAATTATCCAGACGGAAAAACCGAAAACATTGAGGTTGAAAATAATCCTAATCAGCCCGAATCAGGGACAAGAATAGTAAAATTCTCAAAAGAAATTTATATTGAAGCTGAAGATTTTGAGGAATTTCCTCCAAAGGGCTATTTTAGAATGTACCCAGGCAACGAAGTAAGGCTGAAATCTGCGTATATTGTAAGGTGTACAGGATGCAAAAAGGATGAAAATGGAAAAGTTGTGGAAGTTTATGCCGAGTATGACCCGGAGACAAAAGGCGGGAACACTCCTGACGGGAGGAAGGTTAAAAGTACTATTCATTGGGTAGAGACTAAGTCTGCAATTGATGTTGAACTGAGACTTTATGATAAGCTTTTCAGCGTACCTTTCCCAGAAAATGAGGAAGGAGAGTTTACTGATTATATAAATCCGGATTCATTGAAAATCTTAAAAAAGTGTAAGGCTGAAGAAAGCTTGAAATGTGCTGAAGGGGCGTATCAGTTTATGAGAATAGGATATTTTATCTTAGATAAACTTAAAAAAAATAGCAATTTAATTACATTTAATAGAATAGTTTCATTAAAAGACAAGTTTAAAAAGAAGTAAATTTATACTAAATTAACTAAATTTAGGTTGACTTTAGTAGCATAAGATGATACTATTATTTATTGAAAATAATTATTCCATAAGGAGGAAATATTATGAAAATATCACATAAAAATAAATTTTTAACGGGGCTTTGCTTTGCGCCAATGACAATGTTTACTATATTTTCGGTATATTTTCAAGAAAAAGCTAACTGTATGGAAACGAGATATAGAGATAATAAAACTTATACGTCTAATGTAAAAGACGAGACAAAAATTAGCAGGAATTTTATAATAGATGAAAATGGAAAATTAACAAATTATGTAGGCTATGAGCCAATAGTCGTAATTCCTGATACTGTAAAAGTAATAGGCCGGTATGCATTTTCTGGTCATAATGAAATTAAATCTGTCATATTCCCTAAAGAACTTTTAAAAATTGAAAGTTATGCATTTTCAGGGTGCATGGGAATTACAAAGCTAGATATGCCGGATAGTGTGTTATGTATGGAGGACTTTGCATTTTCGTCTTGCACAAGTCTTAAAAGGGTTGTATTAGGGCCCGGTATTAAAAAGATAGAGGAAATGTGCTTTGCGTTTTGTGATTCGCTGGAGTCTATAATAGTAGACGATGATAACCCACATTTTTCATCAGAAGATGGTATACTGTATGATAAATTGTATGAGTGTATAATTAGATGTCCTCAGAAGTGTATGCGAGAAATATCCATAAAATCTGGAGTTAAGAAAATTGGGAAATATGCATTTTACGGCTGTAAATCGCTTCATAAAATTTCGTTTAATGATGAGCTGGAGGAAATTGGGGAAGCTGCATTTTTTGACTGTGATTATCTAAAAAGTATTGACTTTAAGGAAGGACTTAAGTTTATTGAAAGAGGAGCATTTTTAGGTTGTCTTCGTTTGGACAACATTTCTATTCCTTCTACCATAGAATCTATAGGGGACAGTGCCTTTTATGGATGTAAATCTTTAAAAAATATAAAGATTTTATCAACCGATTTAAAGTTAGGGAACCATGTTTTTAAAGAATGTTCAAGCGATATTGTGATTACAACTTTTCCGGGTACACCTGCGGTTGAATTTGCTGAAAACAAACACATAATGGTTAATTTTCTTTAATGTTACCTTCCTAGAATTTGAATAACACTATATGATTAAATTATTTTAATAGTTTTATACAATTCGCACCCTAGAGATAACAAAATATTCTTTAGGAGTGCTTTTTTAATATAGAGAACCAATAAGCTAAAACATAGTTTAATATCTGTTCAGGAAATTTTTAGACGGCAATAAAGGAGACAGAATTTAGCCCGTTTTGCTCGCAAAACCTCTCTATTTCTAAATCTTTAGATATGATTTTTTATTCTCTTTATCTATTTTGTTTTAATCATCTTTTGTCTTCTATCTCATTTTAGCTCTGCCTAAACAAAAATTTCTCATTTACAAATGTTGTTTATTTTTTATTGATTTTTAAACTAAGTGTTGCAAAATGGCGAATTTTGCTATATAATACTAAACTGTAGTAGGATCATAGCCTAGAGAGCGGCTAATCTGCCTCCAGAGGGAGGTAGATATTATGTTTGAGTTATTAATAGTTTTTGGATTCATCTCGATTTATTTATTAATAATTTATCTAATTTTAGATTCAGCATATAAAAAATAACCGTTTCTCTCTACCAAAGCTAAACGGTTATTAAAAAACTCTTTGGGAGGCTGACCGCTTTTGAAACGGTTTAACTCCTACTGCTTTTATTATATATCAATTTTTCTAATGTGTCAATGAAAAAATCAGAAAGGTAGCGCAGAGAGTATAGATAAAAACAAGAATAAAATTATCGGCGAAATAAAATTTTTAGTGTACAAAAATTTTAAATCAGCCATTTTTGCGTGTTTAAAATTTTAAACACACCATTTTCTTTATTCAATCTCTATCATTTTTTCAATACCTTCTCCGTTGCCACCAGAAAGTCCTTTAAAAGTCTCTAAATTTATTTAAAAAGATTCAAAATTAATTTTTTTCCTTTCGCCATCTTTTTTGCTCTGATAAAAAAGCAATTGTTAACATTAATTTTTGATTTTAAATTACTGTGCCCAGATAGTTATTATTAAAATATAATTATATAGAAATATATTTCTCAAAAATTTAGATTAAGGAGTTTTTTGGTTTGAAAAGAAAAGGATTTTTTTTATTAGTGGAGATTATATTATTTTTCACGTCGTTTTTAACGCAGGTGGCACATGGTGAACCGCCGAAAAAGATACCGCTTGGGAACTCTAGCAGCACTTTTGGGGCAAGTACTGCTGAATCTAGTAGCTCTTCTGAGGAGAAAGACAGCGGTGAATTGTACAGTGACGGTTTTGATCTGTCATTTTGTAATGAGAACAATAACAGGACGGTGGCACCTCAGCCACAGCCAATATCGAATTCCCAGCTAGCAACGGAACAAGGGGCTTCAGTTCAGAATACGCCAAAGATGCCTTATCGTACTGATTCTATACTCCCAGAAACATACCGCATTAGTCCCCTAACACTTTCTCTTAACGACCCTGACTCAGACACCACCATAAAAGTTTTTATAATGCCAATAAGACTGCATTGTCCCCAACCAGAAACAGGACAAATAATTCCAGTTGGGTATATACCGTGGTATGAGGACGTAGATGTTAATACTGGATGTTTAACAACAAGAGAATTTGAGTTTCCAGAAGCGACAACTTCAGAAATTCAGATAGAGGGAGGAATAAAGATAAAATATACTGGTATAAATCCTCTTCCTACATTATTTACAAGAGCTAAAAATGATGGTATCCAAACTATATGTAGAGAACAGATTGATTTTGGATCAGGAAAAGTAGAAATATCAGGAGACCCATCAAATCATCCAAAATTATATTTTGAGCGTTTTAATATATATAGTGGGGAGGTAACTTTTGAAAATATAGACATTAGAGGTAGAATAAATTTAAGAAACTTAGGAAATGTAACGTTTAAAAATTGTACCTTAGATGGCAGCAATATAGACTCCAATAAACAAAATGAGTCTTTTATTAAACTTAATGAAAAATCAAGTGCAACCTTTGAAAACTGTAAAATTCAAGGTAACAGCAAGGCTAATGTTTTAGTAGGAAGTGGATCTAAAGCTAGTTTTTATGATTGTACCATAAGCAACACTAGTGAGGATGGACTAGGAATATTGGCAACAGCATACGCTGGATCAGCAGGGGATGACTATAACCATTCCTTCGCAAAGATATTAATTCGGGAAGGTTCAAGGAACATTAGGAACTGCCCCCGAAAAAACGGACAAAGGATTGAAAAAATCGCACCCCTTCTGTGATAAAATAAAAAACAGAGGAGAGAAAGAGAATGAAAAAATGGAGAACACTTGAAGAGAGAAAGAAAGCTTT
>CATOLC010000012.1 GCA_951800855.1 uncultured Ruminococcus sp. | reverse complement strand
AATTTAAACGGAGATTTGACTTAATTGCAAGAATAATGTTATAATATGGTAAAAATTATCATTAAGGAGAAAAATATAGGGTGAAATTGCTTCGGGATATAATTAATAGAATTAATATAACAATTTTTTGGAAAAATGCAGAAAATAAAAAAAGATTTGCTGTACTGTTTTTGGGGGTTTGTTTGTTTTATGTTAGTGTCCAAAAAACTAATGCTTCGGGAATTTTTCCTAAAGAAGATTACGTTCTTTCTCAAAACGAAAGTATGCTTATATGTCCTTCTGGGCGAAAATCGTGCGAATTTTCATTGAAAGCAGGGAATGGAAATATAATAGATATAGATGAAAAAGGGGTGATAACCGGGAAAAGCCAGGGGAGTTGTTTTCTGGAGGCAGTTGAATACAAAACAGGAAAGGTTTCTAGATGCAAAATAAATGTTAAACCTGCGAAACGTATCGTTTCTGCTTATGCGCTTCCTTGCCAGGCTGTTTCAGGCAAACCAGTTTGTCTTTTCGCTGTGGCTGATTCAAACGCACGGGATGTGAAATTTGTTTTGGGAGGGCAGGGAACAAATAGAGAAATAAGCGGGAAAAAGATAAAAACCTCCCAAAATAAAGTGATATGGTCAGCGGAAATTTCTGTGCAAAATGCAGGGGATTACTTTGTTCGAGTATATGATAATTCAGGCGGCAGAAGTTCAGAATTGGGAAAGGAAATAAAATTTAAAGTTGCTCCTTGTGATAAGTCTAGTGAGAGTTTATCATCTCCAAGGTATGCGAGCGAAGGTATAATAAAATTTATATCATCCTGTGAGGGATTTAGTCCAAGGCTAATTCCAGACTGCAAAAATAGCTTTTCTATAGGATATGGGCATATAGTTGAACCTTTTACTGCGTTTTATAAAGATATAATACAGCAGCAGGCTTTGGCTCTTCTTATAGACGATGTAACAAACTCTTCGTATGGAAGGATTTTAAATAAATTCTTGCTGGATAACAATATTTTGTTTAATCAGCATCAATTTGATGCTTTGCTCAGTTTCACTTATAATCTGGGAGTGGGATGGATAACTAAGGGCAGTGAGCTTAAAAATTTAATTTTAGATATAAATTCTGGTAAAAGAGATAATAATTTGCGGTTTTTCGGTGATGTTACTTCTCAAAATGGGCTTAACCTTCGCTGCAGCCCATCGGTGAATTCAAAGAAGATAACTGCTTTAAGATTTGGGGAAAGAGTTGAAATTTTAAATTCTAACAGATATAATAATTTTTGGTATTTGGTAAAGACCGATGGAGGAAAAACAGGATACTGCCATGGTGATTATGTAAAAGTTTTTTCCATATCAAACTCTTCAAAAAATTTAAAAGATATAAACAGAGATAAGTTTATAAAATTATTTTCTGCATATCATCACGCCGGAGGCAGATGCAGTTCTGGTCTGCTTTCTAGACGTTTCCATGAGCTTGATGTATTTTTTGATAGAAGATATTCTGAATTCTATCATTTATATTATAAAAAATCTCCTTATAAACTACCAGGGTGTATGGTGTAATAAAAAGTTAAAAAGAAAAATAAAGTAAATATTAAAGGCAATTATAATAGGAGTACAAATTTTAGAGGGGAAATAATTGAGTGCTAATAAAAAAATTAGGAACAATATAAATTTTGATGTTTTAAAAATTTTCTTTTCAATTTTATAAGAAAGGGTATAATGATGGTCGAGATAATAGATAAAATTGCTCTTAATAAATATACTTCAAAGATGGTTTTAAGAGCTCCTGATATTGCTGCTTCAGCCAAAGCTGGGCAGTTTGTTATAATAAGAATTGATGAAAAAGGAGAAAGAATCCCGCTGACTATTGCGGGCTGCGATATAGACCGAGGTACAATAGACATAATATATCAGAAAGTAGGGTTTACAACGTATAAGCTTGACTATAAAAATAAAGGTCAAAGCATTCTAAATGTTGTTGGACCTCTTGGACGTCCGTCTGAACTTGATGGGTATAAAAATGTGGTGATTGTTGTAGGTGGTTCGGGCTGTGCTATAGCTTATCCGCAGGCAAAGGCTCTTTCTGAAAACCATGCAAAAATTAGTGTTATTTGTGGTTTTAGGAGCAAAGATTTTATTATTTTGGAAAAAGAATTAAAGTCTATTTCAGATTCTTTTGAAATGGTAACAGATGACGGTTCGAGTGGCAACAAGGGTTTAGTTACAGACGTTTTACAAAACAAGATTAAAGACGGCACAGCGGATTTAGTTATTGCTGTGGGACCTTTGCCAATGATGAAGGCTGTTTGTGAAATTACAAAAAATTTCAGAGTGAAGACTATAGTGAGTATGAACACTATAATGATTGACGGGACAGGGATGTGCGGGGGCTGCCGGCTCACTGTAGGAGGAGAAACTAAATTTGCTTGCTTGGATGGCCCGGATTTTGATGGGCATAAAGTGGATTTTGATGAGGCTATATTAAGAAGTAAAGACTCTTCAAACTCTAAGCCTTTTTGCGGAAAAGATTGCAATTTGTTTAAAGGGGGATTAAAATGACTGAATCTGGTAAAAAAATAAATTTATCAAATAATCAAACCCCAATGCCTTGTTTGAAACCCGAAGAAAGGGTTGATAATTTTAATGAAGTGGAAAAAGGATACGATAAATTTTCTGCCGAAAATGAAGCTTTAAGATGTCTTAACTGCGTAAGTAAGCCATGTGTGACAATGTGCCCAGTTAATATAGATATTCCCGGATTTATAAATAATATCTGCAGTGGTGATTTAGATAAATCCTATTCTATTTTATATAATTATAATGCTCTTCCGGCCGTATGTGGGAGAGTTTGCCCCCAGGAAAAGCAATGCCAAATGGCGTGTGTGCGTGGGAGAAATGGTGAGCCTGTGGCAATTGGCAGGCTTGAACGTTATGTTGCAGATAATCATAAAAAATTGAATTTAAAACCAGAACCCAATAACGGATGCAAGGTCGCAATTGTAGGGTCAGGTCCATCAGGGATTGCTTGTGCTAAAGAACTTGCGACTCTAGGATACTCGGTTACAATTTTTGAAGCTCTTCATTCTCCAGGGGGTGTTATGCTTTATGGGATTCCAGAATTTCGGTTACCTAAAAAAATTCTGGAAAAAGAAATTAGCGATTTGGCTTGCTTAGGAGTTAATATTCAAACTGACGTTGTGATAGGAAAGACGCTATCTATAGATAAGCTACTAGGAGAGCTCGAGTTTAAGGCGGTTTATATTTCTACAGGGGCAGGCACTCCTAAGTTTTTAGGGATTCCAGGTGAGACTCTTCCGGGAGTTTATTCTGCTAATGAGTTTTTAACAAGAATTAATTTAATGCATGCTTATTCACAAGAATATGATACCCCGGTGTTACAGGCAAAAAGAACAGTAATAGTTGGTGGAGGGAATGTTGCAATAGATGCTGCAAGGTGCGCAAGAAGACTTGGTTCTGAGGTTACTATTGTTTACAGACGCACCGAGACTGAAATGCCAGCAAGAAAAGAAGAAATTGTTCATGCAAAAGAAGAAGGTATAAAATTTTTATTTTTAAGTAATCCGACTAAAATATGTGCTGAAAATGGTAAAATTACTCATATGCAATGCGTAAAGATGGAATATTTAGTTAATGAGTCTTCCCAGGAAAAGAAGCTTTGTGCCATTAAAAATGAAACATTTGATTTGCAGGCAGAGTGTGTGATTATAGCAATAGGAACTTCCCCTAACGCTATTATAAAAGACAGTTGCAGTGATATTGAATTTGATGACAGAGGAAGAATAAAAGTAAATGATGAGACACTTAGAACCTCAAAAAAGAGAGTGTATGCAGGAGGAGATATTGTAACAGGGGCTGCTACAGTGATTCTTGCACTAAAATACGGAAAAAAGGCAGCACAGAATATACACAAAGATCTTATTGCTTCGGGAGATGTTACGACATAGAAAGGGTAAAAGCAAGTAAAATAAGAATAAATGTAAACTTTTACTTTTTGTGTATAATTTCTTGTATGCTAGTGTTAAGAAACCCGAATTTAATGCTTGTTGGGATGTTTTCAGCGCTCTTACATGAATTAGGACATTTTTTTATGATGCAAATAAAGGGGCATCGAATAGAAGAAGTAAATATTGGATTTTTTACTGTAGACATTGTAGACAGAGACAGAAATTTTGGTTCATTTACTGATAAATTCTTAATTTTAATAAGCGGTTCTTTATTTAATTTTATAATTTGTTTAATTTTCTTTATATTTTTTTATTTTACTGAGTTTTCTACGTTTAAATCAGTTGCATACGTAAACCTTTTTATAGGGATTTTAAATCTATTGCCTATATCTTCTCTTGATGGAGGGCAGATTTTTTACAATCTAGTACTTCGTTTTTTTTCCATTAGAACTACCGACATAATATGCTCCTGTGTCTCATTTGTATTTTTGTTTCCTTTGTCCGTTATTGGATTTCTTACTTTATTCAAATCTCGATATAATTTTTCATTACTTTTTATATGTTTATATTTAATTTATATTCTTCTTTCCAGAAAAGAAGTCTAATATTTAGTCTAATATTTATAATTTAATAATTTAAATAAGAGAGCTCTGAATTTGTCTATTTTATGCAAGTAACCAGTTGGCTGAGGAAGAATATTAATAGTAATGTCCAACAACTGAATATTGGAGTATTAATTGAAAAAACAAAATTATAGGGATGTAGGGGGTTAGAATAAGAGGATTTTTAAAGAAATTTTGTAAAAAGCTTGACTTGTGTTTTTATACAGTATATACTAAATATAAAGTCAAGTTTGAGATGTGCCCGTAGTAGCTTAGTAGAGAAGAGCGTTGTTTTTATTTCGAATCAGAGGTGTCGGTGCGAACCCGTCCTAGGGCAAATTTGTATTTTATAAAGCGAGGTACAGTGTAATGTTTAGTGAGAATAGGGTAGAGGAAGAGTTAATCGATGTTGAAGGAAATCAGTCTGATAGTGTTTCTGGTTTCACTGATAAGGTATTAAAATGCCGTGATTGTGGTTCGGAATTTGTCTTTACTGCAGGAGAGCAAGAGTTTTTTGCTGAAAAGGGATTTCAGAATGAGCCCAAAAGATGTAAGGCTTGCCGTGATGCCAGTCGTAGTGGCAATGGTCCGCGTACACTTTATACTGCTGTTTGTGCGGACTGTGGCGGAGAAGCAAAGGTTCCTTTCCAGCCGAGTGAAGGAAGACCTGTGTATTGCAGTGCTTGCTATGAGAAAAAGAAGCAACAATCTGCAGTAAATGACTTTTAGTACATCTGAGTACATCTGGAAAGCATTTTGCGAAGTCTAATACTTAAAGACTGCACTTAATTTTTTAAAATCTTAAGTTTGCATAGTTTTTTAAAAGCTACACTGATATTTTAGGTGTAGCTTTATTTTATACAGTATTTCGCAGGGAAAGGGCAAAAAGTGATTTCACTATATTTTATAGAATAGATGCGTGTAAGTGTCTTAGTAATAAAAAATTGGTATAACCTTTTATTTGGTTACATATTTTTAAAAAGGTGATATCAAATGAAATTAAAGATAGTGATAACATTTTTATTTTGTTTTCTTTTATTGTTAAATATGGATAATAATGTATTAGCACAAGAGTTAAACGTCTCAGCTAAATCTGCTTGTTTAATAGTTTCAGATTCCGGTGATATAATTTTTGCTAAAAATCAAAATGAAGAGCTTCCAATGGCTAGTACAACTAAAATTATGACAGCACTTATAGTTCTTGAAACTTTAGAGGCTTGCGGAAATAAGGAAGTAGAATTAACTGATGAAATGGTCCGTATTGAAGGAACTTCTATGGGACTAATGCCTAAAGATGTAGTGAATTTAGATGCTCTGGCAAAGGGGATGCTTTTGTGTTCTGGGAATGATGCTGCAACCGCTTCTGCATTTGCTATCGGTGGTAGTATAGAGAATTTTGTAAAGATGATGAATGAAAAAGCTGAACAGATTGGTATGCACAATACATGCTTTGTTACTCCTTCTGGCTTGGATAGTGGCAATCATCACTCAACAGCATATGATATGGCGATTTTAGGAGCATATGCGATGGAAAACAACAATTTTGTTTCAATAGCGTCCAAGAAAAGCGACCGGGTAGAGTTTATCAGCCCTCCCAAAAGTGTGTCAATTAGAAATCATAATAAACTTTTAAGACTTTATGATGGATGTATAGGAGTTAAAACTGGATTTACCAAAGCTGCGGGGAGATGTCTTGTTTCGTGTGCACAAAGAAATAATGTAAAATTAATTGCGGTTACTTTAAATGCCCCTAACGACTGGGAAGACCATAGAAACATGCTGGATTATGGTTTTGCTAATACTGTAAATGTTTCCTTTAATGATAGGCAAACTAAGGTTAAAGTCCCGGTTTATGGAGGTACTGTGAATGAAGTAAATGCTTGCGGGGTTTCTGCATTTTCACATTCGTTTAAAAAAGGTGATGAAACTAAGGTAAAACGTGTGGTTGAAGCACAAGAGCACTGTAATGCACCGATAGAAAAGGGGCAGATTGTCGGAAGAGTTGCTTATTATCTTGACGGTAAGGAAATTGGGAAAAATGAGATACTAGCTGAAACTCAGGTAGAAAAAATAAAAGAAAAAAGAAATTTTTTTCAAAAAATTATTGAATTTATAAAGAAGAGTTTTAAATTTTAAATAATTATGTTTTTATTTAATAATACACAATTTTATAGCCAAACAGTTCCTGTATTTTTATAAGTTAATTGGTTATAAATTTATTTAAAATAGATTTTCATGTTTTGTGCCACAAATATAAGTTTAGTAAATAATAAAGAGACTTAATTCGAATAGTATTAATTAAAATAAAAATTTCATTATACCAACGCAAAAAGTCCTCTAGACGTATATACCTAAAGGGCTTTTTGTTATGTTAAATACCGAAGGGAAATTCCCAGGGTATTGCTCCGGATACTTCTTTATTTATTTGCAAGAAGATCCATTTGAGTTGGTGTTATTTGACGAGTTGTTAGTTTTGTTCTGGTTACTGTTTTTGTTTTGATTCTTATTTTGATTTTTGTTAGATTCATTATTTCCCATTTTTGTCACCTCCATGTTATCTAGTATTTACACATATAAGGTATTTATTCATATGTAAATAAGATTTTTATATTTGTTTATTTATGGTAAGATAAAACTAAAAAAAGGAGATTACACGGATGATAGGAATTATTTGTGCTATGGAAGAAGAAATTTCGGGCATCAAAGAGTCATTTATTTCAATTGCAGAAGAAAAAATTTCGTCAAATAAGTTTATAAAAGGTGAATATGCTGGAAAAGAGTGTGTACTAGCCTTAAGTGGAGTAGGAAAGGTATATGCTGCTATGTGTGCTCAGACAATGATACTTAGATATGAACCTGAATATATTATAAATGTTGGAATGGCAGGCGGAATAGGAGAAAAAATAAATGTTAACGACATAGCAATTGCGACAAATGTTATTCAATATGATTATGATATTTCTGTATTTGGTGATAAAAAGAAAGGGCAAATAAGTGGGTTTGCTCAGCGTGAAATACCGTGCAGCAGTAAACTTATAAATATTATGGAAAAAACTTCAAAAGAGCTTAATATAAGAAGTCATTTGGGGAATGTGCTTACAGGCGACAGCTTTTTATGCGAACAAATGCAAGCGAGATATCTTGAAAGAGAGTTCAATGGCTTGGCATGCGAGATGGAATGTGGAAGTATAGGTCAAGTTTGTTTTATAAATAAAGTGGAATTTGGGACTTTAAAAGTTATTTCTGACAAAGCAGATGGTTCGGCTGCTGATGATTTTGAAAAGTTTTATGTCGAATACCCACAAATAATAAATAAGTTAGTCGAAAAAACTATCTCAAAACTGTAATCAATTGTAATTGAATAACATATTATTTGCATAATTAATAATTTATATGTGAGTTTTCAAGAGTTTCAACTAGATTTTCAACATTTTTTACATTTAAATGTTTTATTTTAAAAATTTCTTTTATATCTGAGGATGAATAAATATGGACATTGCATCTTTTAGATAGAATTTGCAGTGGAGATTGACTAATTTTAAGCTTTTTGATGTGAACTCTTGGAATTATAGCTTCATAGAAATAAAAGCTTTTATAGCTTGAGATTGAAATAGAAGCAGCGGTTAGTGTTAAATTTGCATTTTTGAAGGAGTAAATCCGAATAAACAGCCATGTAAGAGTGATTAGAGTTAATAGAAAGGTTACGATTTTAGTAATAAATCCAAATAAAAGAATGTAAATTCCCAAAGCAAATATATATGATAAAATAGGAAAATAAAGATAACTAAAAAAAGATTTTTTGTTAGGTCGGATTTTAAACAGTTCTTTTCCTAAGGGATACACTTTATCAAATGCACATTTGTTTAAAGGTATAACGCCTAAAATTGAGATGCCTTTATTGAATTTGTTTTTATTAGAGTGAATGTACATAATTTTTTTTTGAACTATTATATTTATAGGATTAGTTTTAAATGATAATGCAGATATTTGTGAATGAGGTATTATGATTTCTGAGGAAAGGAAAATTCCACTTCTTATAATAATCTTATCATTAGACATTTCTGAATATAGTCCTGCGAATTTCATTGTTATTATGAGGAAAACCACTAAAATTGACAATATTATAATATATAAAAGTGGAAGTTTAGATAATAAAAAAAATATTTTTATATATGGTCCTGCTTCCAAAATTTTTTGAAATTTTTTTGAAATAGAAAACACCAGAATTAGAAACGAAAAAACATTATTATATGAAAATAATAGTATAATAAAATCATAAAATTTTATTTTAGAAAATATTAATATTTTATCTTTTCCTACTATTGAATTTTTCAGACTTTGAATTTGACTTTTGTTAAGAAAAATACCATTTTTTAGATTATAAATTTTGACGGGAAAAACGAATAAAGTATCATATATTTTTAAAATTCTATTAATTAAAGATTGTTTAAAAAACAAAGAAGAGATATTGTTTAGATTAATAAATATAGTTTTTTTATTTATTATGCCCGACTTTATTTTAACCTGCGTATTTCTAATGTATACAGTTTTGTTTATATGAATTAAAAGTTTTATACATAATACTATAGAAAAAATTAAAATGGAAGTAACATAAAAATAGATAAGGTATGAAATGGTAGAAAAAATAGGAATATTTCCTAAAATAAAGACTAAAATTAGAGGAAAAGAAAATATATAAGTTAAATTTTTTATACTGTAAATAAAATTATATATATGGAATTTTTTATTTTTTATTTTCAAATTTATTTCTCCTCTTTTGCACTCCATATTTTATGACGAATTACGCTTGCTAAGGGGAAATTTATATTTTTTATTGAATTATGGCCACTTACTGTGTATAGGGTTAAAGTTTGCACGCCGAAAAATTTTTGTAAGATATTGCATTTATTTGACATATATTTTATAGCATAGTAAGGAACATATAATTTATACCGGAAAAGAACTCCAGACTCTATCTGGATGGAAGATTTTTTTATTTTATAGAGAGTGTTTTTAAATTTTAAGGGACGGTATATAAATATTGTGAAAAAGTATGGTGAAATTATAAAAACATATAAATAGAAAGGGAAAATTACATACTGTTTTAAAAAAAATGAAATTATCATTGAAATGGCACTAAAAAACAACGAATGAAATAGGGTCTGTATAACGAAATATAAATATGAGGGTCTGATTATATGCATAAAAATCTCCTAATTATTGTAATAGATTTGCTTAAAATATATGCTGCGTTCAGACTTTTGATTTTTATTATTAGTCGAAAATCCATATATATGATTATTATTTAATCATTTTTCCATAAACAGATTAATATTAATAATATTGATGCGGGATTATTAATACCCTAAAAGCTATGGAGGGACTTAAGTATGGATAAAAATGAGTTTAAAAATATGGTTGAAAAGTATAAAAATGATCTTATGAGAATGGCAGGACTTGAAGTTAAGGCTAAAGAAACACCGGAACCTGAAGCTTTAGTTAATAAGCTTAGCTCTGAAGTAAGTAAGGGCGAAAACCAAAATGAAGGAGAAAATAATACTTTAGGTCAGGGCAGTGTACCAACGGAAAACAAGGCACAATATACTTCTTTTCCGGAGGATTCTGAGGGAGTAACCGATGAATCTGGAAGTAATACTTACCAGGATTTTATGGATAAAAATAAAGAATATGGATACTTAAAAGTACAGGCATTTGCAGGGAACCAATCTTTGCCAATAGAGGGAGTTAAAGTAATTGTAAGCAAGGATTTTTCTGATATGGAGAAAATATTTTTTGAAGGCGTTACTGATGAAAGCGGAATTATAGATGATATAAAGTTACCAGCACCTTCCAGAGGACTTTCTGAACAACCGTCTAAGATTCTTCCTTATTCAAATTATAACTTTTCTGCAAAGTATAATCAGGATGAAATAGACACGGCACCGTCGGTACAAATCTTTCAGGGAATAAAGACAATACAGCCTGTAAGGGTAATTTTACAATAAAAAATGTAGTTTTTTCTTTTTACTTATTCTAAAATATTTTTTCTTTATTTTTATATTGTTTATCAAAAATAAATAGATAAAGATTAGAAAATATTTTTCAATTTATGTTATTAAGATTAGAAATCGGGGTTTGGAGAAAGGTGAGATGATATTATGGCGACGCCAATAATTCCGGAAAATATAACGGTGCATTTGGGAGATCCAGATGAGCCTGCAAGGAATATAACTGTACCTTTTGTAGACTATATAAAAAATGTTGCTTCGAGCGAGATATATCCAACCTGGCCGGATAGTGCATTAAGGGCAAATATATTAGCACAGGTGTCTTTTGCACTGAACAGAGTTTATACAGAATGGTATAGAAGTAAAGGATACGATTTTGACATAACAAGTTCCACCAGATATGATCAAAAGTATGTAGAAAATCGTGATTTGTTTGATAATATAGTAAAGCTTGTAGATGAGCTATTTAATGATTATGTAGTAAAACAGGGAAGTGTAGAGCCGTATTTTACACAGTATTGCAACGGAACGACTGTAACATGCGAGGGGTTATCTCAATGGGGCAGTGTAGACCTTGCAGAACAAGGGATGTTCCCTTATCAGATACTACAGTATTATTACGGAGACGATATAAATATAGTTTATGATGCCCCAATGGCAGAAAATGTACCTTCATATCCCGAAATTCTTTTAAAATTAGGTAGTTATGGAGAGGAAGTCCGAACAATACAAAGGCAGCTAAACAGAATAAGCGACAATTATCCAGCAATACCCAAAATTCCAGTAACCGATGGGATTTTTAATGTTCAAACGGAGGATGCGGTAAAGGAGTTTCAGAAAATATTCAATCTGACAGTAGACGGAATTGTAGGAAAAAACACTTGGTATAAGATTAAGTTTATATATAATAGTGTAAAAAAATTGGCCGAACTTTCCTCGGAGGGCATTTCTCCCGAAGAGGCAGCACCATTGTATTCGGCAGTTCTACGCGAAGGAGATACGGGTACGAATGTTGCTTTTGCACAATATTATTTGGCACTTATATCCTTTGTTGACCCACAGATACCTCAGGTTGTTCTTAACGGGGTATTCGATCAGAATATGAAAAATTCAGTTATTGCATTTCAGCAAAAATATGGACTTGAAGCCAATGGCGAGATTGACAGAATGACGTGGAACAAAGTCCTGGAGGTATATAATAACACTGTTCAGAAACTAAAACAGCAGTATGTTTCAGATAGTGAAAAAATTTATCCTGGTATAATTTTAACTCCAGGGTCTTCTGGGGACGATATTTCAACACTTCAGAGGCTATTACAGCAGGCGGCCCAAAAAAATCCAAGTATACCTTCTGTTGAGGTTACTGGAACATTTGATGGCCCAACGGAAAACGCAGTACGAGTTGTGCAGTCACAAAACAGTTTGCCGGTTAATGGCTCAGTCGGACCTTTGACATGGGCTGCAATAGTAAATATTGTAGATAGTCCGTGACAAAAATATGTACTTTTTACAAAGACTAGAAAAAATAAACATTAATTTTTTGAAAAATAGATTTTACCCTTGCAAAATGCATAAAAATATAGTATTATATAAAATGTAGAGCTTATATAGATATGTTTTAAGGGGGGGATCTATTTTGATAATTGAGAGAATAGATGAAAAGAAATTAATGATAATGCTAGAGGAACAAGATATGAATTCCCTAGAGTTGACATATGATAAAGTTTCCTGGAAAAATCAAAAATTTAAAGTGCTTATTGCTAAACTTTTAGCCTTGGCCAAATTTAAAACAGGTTTTTCTGTAGATGAAAGCAAACTTTCAATTGAAACAATGCCACAGGGTTCAGGATGTGTAATAATATTTACTTTGTCACCAGAGAAAAAGGGCAAAAATAAAGGTGAAAATGAGGAACTTATTACATATGAAACAGAAAATTTAGAATCTTACATATATAAATTTGACAAAATAGATGATTTGCTGGAAGTATGTGAAAAAATAGAAAAAATGCAGGAGACCGGTATTAAATCAAGTATGATTTTTGATATGAATAATACATATTTTGTTTTACTGTATCCTACTGGAGCTATTATTCCACAATCGGTTTCTGTGATTTTGAATGAATATGGAAGTGAGGTTGAGTACAGCAGAATTCTTGAAGCAAATTTACATGAATTTGGGAAACTTATACATAGCGGAGGCAGTGCAGTGCTGCGCCGGGGATAGAAGATTCCCGTTAGGTTTTTTTAGATAAAAAAGACATAAATTTTTCCTAATTAACTTAAAGGCAGCAAAAAGCTGCCTTAATTTTTTGCACTAAGTTTTTAGTAATATAATTTTACTTATTTTTATTTAGAAATAAAAACATATGGCAAAGCTAAAAAGATGGAAGGCAAAAGACAGCGAAAGGAAAGATATAAAGAGAATAAAAAATCATGTCTAAAGATTTAGAAACAGGGTAAATTTGCGAATAAAACAGGCTAAATAATGGCATATATACTACAAAACACCTCCATTTTTGTCCTTTTTTTGCTCTTGTGCTCTTTGTATTTTAGCTTCCTGCACTGCAAGATTATAAATATATTGACTTTTATTTTTGAGTGTGTTAAAATTAGCAGTAAAAAATCAGGCCTGGATTTTAAAAATTATTAAAAGGAGAGAAATTATGAATTTTGAAAAAAAGAAAATGGGTTTAGTCGCTAAAATCAGCGCAGCTATGGTTTTAGGCGTAGGTTTTATGGGGGTTCTTCCCAGCGTGGTGCCAAATAGCAGTGTGGTAAGCGCCGCAGAAATTACGATAGATGATAATAATTATAATGAACAAACCAAAACTTTAAATATCCCAGTCATAAAAGATGATGACACCCTGTCATATAACTTAAGTGAAGGGCTTACAAACAAAGTAGAACGTGTGTAGATTTCAAATGGAGCAACAATGATTCC
>CATOLC010000011.1 GCA_951800855.1 uncultured Ruminococcus sp. | reverse complement strand
GCTGTTCCCCGCTGTAACACCGAAGACAAAAGCATGGATTTTTATTATATAAACTCCATGGACGACCTGGAAAAAGGAGCATTTGGTCTGTATGAACCTATAAAAGAAAAATGTGAAATGTTCAACGTAGGCTCAAGGGGACTTTGTATTGTTCCTGGCTTTTGTTTTGATCAAAATGGCTATAGATTAGGATATGGTCATGGATATTACGATAGATTTTTCCAAAAATTTAAAGGAATTAAGATAGGTATTTGCTATAGTAACTGCATGAAATTTTACCTTCCAAACGGAAAATTCGACAGAGCAGTCGATATAATCGTTAATGATAAATATATTAAAAAAATACATAATATTTACAGAGAGGAACCATATAAACCTAAAAATAAATTTTCTAAATTTGGAAGACGTTAAAATCTAAGGGGAATTATCATGAAAAATGAAGAAAAAGGCTTTAAACGGTTTAAAAGGTGGAAACGTAAAAAAGAAAACCTGATGGGGAAACAGCAAAAATCAAGCAAAACTAATTCAAAAACTAATTCAACAGAAAATAAAAATAAAATTTATGAAGATATAAATTCCGATAAATCTTACTTTGCATATGATAAAAATATACCTGATAAATTTAAAAATATCTCCTCAGAAAGTGAGAAAAAAGAAAGTGAAACAGAAAATCTTTTAAATAATTTTGATTATGACTCGCATAACACCGAAAGTAACTTATCAGAAGATTTCCTTGAAGAGGATTTTGGACAAGAAGAATCCCTTAATAAAAAACAAAATAGTCTGTCTCATGAAATGGAGTCACAAGAAAGCCAAAAAAAAATCGATATATATTCTAAAGAAAATGAAATATCCCTCAACTCCCCAAAGGAAAAAATAATTGTTAAATCCAAAAAGAATAAATTTCTTTTCCGGGTAATCTGGATTATATTTTTAAGTTTAATCTCTACTCTTTTAGCAGGGTATTTTTTGATTGCCATGAACGATATGCTTGGATTAGGAGAAAGCGACAACATTATAACAGTTGATATTCCGGAGCAGGCCAATATAGATACAGTTGCACGGATATTTAAGGAAAAAGGTATAATTAAGCAAGAAATTTTTTTCAAACTTTACTCTTTGATTACCAAAAGCTCTAAAGGCTTTGTCCCTGGAACTTATGAGCTCAAGGCAAATATGGATTATCAGGTCTTAATAAACAAACTAAGGAGTCATATTGTAGAAGCAAACGCTGTAGAAATTGCATTTAAAGAAGGAATGAACATCTATGAATATGCGGCTGCATTGGCTGAAAATGAAGTATGTGAAGAAAATGAATTTCTTGAAAAATGTAACTCTGATGAATTTGACGATAAATATGAATTTTTGAAAGAAATAAAGAATAAAAACGCTAGATACTACAAGCTAGAAGGATATTTATTCCCAGACACCTATGAATTTTATAAAAACGAAGACCCTGCCAGCGTAATAAAAAGATTTTTAAACAATTTACAAAGAAAACTTATTAAACTGACCAATATAGAAGGTTATGAGCACAATACAAGTATAAAATACATTTGTGAGGAAAAAGGGAAAAGCCTAGATGAAATCCTAAATATTTCTTCTATGATTCAGGATGAGGCCGCCAATAATGACGATATGTACAAAGTTTCTTCCGTAATTTACAACCGGCTTGGGACACTTTCCTCAAATGGAATAAATAAATTTGGTGAATATGGTCTCTCTAATCTTGGTATAGATTCAACAGTTTGGTATCCTTACAGAACAAAAAATACAGTTCCAGAGGATATTATAAGCACATTTAAAAGCACATATAACACATATGATATTGTTGGACTTCCTCCCGGTCCGATATGCAACCCTGGCATACAGGCAATTTATGCAGCTCTAAATCCCGAAAACACTGAATATTTTTATTTTTGCCACAGTTCTTCCGGCACCGCATACTACGCAAAAACAAACGATGTACACCTAGAAAACTTAAAAAAAGCAGGGCTTGTATGAATTATTGTAAATAAACAAAATTCTCTTGACATTTAACAAAAATTGATATATTATATACTGTATAAAGTGTTTTTAAACAACTGGGGGTGATTTAAATCAATAACTTATCAGCTTTATCCGAAGATCAAAATCTTTTAAAGCAAATTCTCAGCTTCCGATCATATGACCAAGTTAAGAGTGCTCTGTACAAAAAAGGTATTGATGTTGAATTGAAGGATGTAGAAAAAATAAAAAATATTGTTTATGATCTGGAAAAAAATGAAAGTATTTTGGACGAAGAAGACTCAAATATTATTAAAGAAGCTGGAAAGAATATAGGAGTTGGAGGAAATTTTAACGAGGATTTATATAATTTTTTTTACAATAGCAAAAATAAATATCCTCAAGACTTCTTTTTGAATAAAAAAATTTATGATGGAGAAACTATTTCCAAAGGGATATTTGCGATTTCATGCCTTATTTTTGGGGCTAAAAAAAAATATCTTAGAACCAGAGTTTTATGGGAAATAAATTAATATATTAATAGAGAGTAAAGGGTGAGATGTGCTTATGTAAGGAGGTTACATATCATGGAAAAAGATAATAAAAACATACAAGACGATATCATTTTAACGAATCAAGAATGCGGTTTGGTATTGAGTGACCAAAAAGAAGCATTGGGAGCTCTTGCAATGGATAAAGAATTTGTAGAAAAATTAATTTCTCAAAAAACCTTAAAATCTATGCAACAATTATTTAATAATAGAGGTGTAGTACTAAGCGAAAAAGAAATTGATGATTTTATTGAAATGGTTAAAGCTTCTGTAACAAAAACCGAGCTACCCGATGAATTTTTTGAAGATGCTGCTGCTGGTTCATCAGTATTAAATAATGCCGGGACTTATCAATTAATAAATTCTATTGCTTCCCAGGTTAATGATGAAAAAAATGATAATGGCGGGATGCAGCATTCAATATTCTGGTTGTAACCTTATATAGTTTTTTGAATATTAATACTTTAGAGGAGGATTTTCCCTCCTCTTTATATTACAAAATTTCAACTTTATTTTAAAAACATGGTAGCAGAGAAGGTATAGAAAAAATGATAGAGATTGAATAAAGAAAATGGTTGTTTAAAATTGTTGTACACTAAAAATTGTATTTCGCAGATAATTTTATTCTTGTTTTTATCTATACTCTCTGCACTACCAAAAATATATTGTGATTTGTTTTTGAGTGTGTTAAAATTAATATCAAGAGGAAAGGAGAAAATTATGAATTTTGAAAAAAAGAAAATGAGTTTAGTTGCTAAAATCAGTGCATCTATTATGGTTTTAGGCGTAGGTCTTATGGGGGTTCTTCCTAGCGTGGTGCCGAATATCGGCATGGTAAACGCAGAAAAAATTAAAATAAACAACCGCAACTCTAATATATTTTATTGTTCCCAAACAAAAACTTTAACTGTTCCGACCATCAGGAATAATGATGTTCTGGATATAGACGATAATATCAAAAGCGAAGTAGAGAACATCGTAATTTCAGAACAAACAACAATAATCCCTGCGTATGCCTTCGAGAATTGTGCACAACTCACTAACATTACGATACCTAGTAATGTAACGTCGATTGGATGCTACGCTTTCTATGGTTGCTCAAAACTTAATAATATTATCATACCTGATAATGTAACATCAATTAGGAAATATGCTTTCGATGGCTGCAGAGGCCTTACCTCTATTACTATCCCTACAAGCGTAACGTCAATTGGGGATGGTGCTTTCTATAATTGCTCAAAACTTAATAATATTATCATACCCGACAGTGTAACATCAATTGGAAGCTTTGCTTTCTATAATTGCTCAAAGCTTAATAATATTATCATACCCAATAGTGTAACATCAATTTGGAATTGTGCTTTCTTTGGTTGTTCAAACCTTACTGACATTAAATTACCTAATAGTGTACCAATTCGAATGATCAAAAACGCTCTAGCTGATTTTGATAGGTGCTCAAATTTTAATAATAATAAAACCCATAGGTATAATGCGCAACCCCCAGATGGGGAAATCTTACAACAATCCCTGCTAGGATAAAATCAATTAGAACATCGCTTTCGAAGGTTTCTGAATCTTAAATCCGTTACTATTTCTTCGAGTATAACATCAATTGGGGTTTGGGCTTTTTCTGAATGCCCCATTACTAATATTACTCTGAATAATCCCAATCTGGTAGATAAGATTGTAAAAACTAAG
The DNA here is from genome assembly GCA_951800855.1 of uncultured Ruminococcus sp. Taxonomy (GTDB): domain Bacteria; phylum Bacillota; class Clostridia; order Oscillospirales; family Acutalibacteraceae; genus CASPLG01. The sequence continues at coordinate 9,307 of CATOLC010000011.1, read as the reverse complement.
CAACTTAGAAATGTTGAAACATCTTTTTTTCCTAAGCAAAAATGACCTCAATATAATATTATTTGAAAACAATACTCTTAATCTTGTTTATTTTTAAAAATATATTGCGTTTTATTTTTGGATGTGTTATAACTAATATTAAGAGGAAAGTAAGCTATATTTTAAAAATTATTATAAAAAGGAGAAAAATTATGAATTTTGAAAAAAAGAAAATGGGTTTAGTCGCTAAAATTAGCGTAGCTATGGTTTTAGGCATAGGTTTTATAGGAGCTCTTCCCAGCGTGATGCCAAATAGCAGTGTGGTAAGTGCCGCAGAAATTACGATAGGCTTTAATTATTATGATGAACAAACCAAAACCTTAACTCTCACGGGCAGACAAGTTTATGATATCGAGTTATTTAACTCAAGACATGTTTCTACAGACCAAATAGAACATGTTGTGATTTTAAATGGAGTAATATCGATCCCGTATTGGGATTTTAAAAATAATTTTACTAATCTTAAGTCCGTTACAATTCCTAGTAGCGTAGCGTTTATTAGAGCCCACGCTTTCGAAGGCTGCACCTCTCTTGAAAATATTGTCCTCCCTAAGAACTTAACAGCAATTGAGGCCTTCGCCTTCGCTGGTTGCACCTCTCTTCAACGCATTGAAATTCCTAGTAGCGTAGCGTCAATTAGAGCCCACGCTTTCGCTGGTTGCACCTCTCTTGAAAATATTGTCCTCCCTGAGAGCTTAACAGCAATTGAGGACTTCGCTTTCGCTGGCTGCGCCTCTCTTCAACGCATTGAAATTCCTAGTAGCGTAGCGTCAATTAGAGCCCACGCTTTTGGCCACTGCAGTAATCTTACAGAAATTATAATTCCTGATGGCGTAAAATCAATTGAGAGGTGCACTTTCATTGACTGCACTTCTCTTGGAAATGTTGTCCTCCCTGTGAGCTTAACAGGAATTGGAAACAGGGCTTTCGATAACTGTACCTCTCTTGAAGGCATTGAAATCCCTAATAATGTAACATCAATTGGAGATAGCGCTTTTGAGCACTGCAGTAATCTTACAGCAATTATAATTCCTGATGGCGTAAAATCAATTGGGAGATACGCTTTCAGAAACTGCACCTCTCTTGAATACATTACAATCAATAATAGCGTGACATCAATTTGTTACAACGCTTTCCAAAACTGCACCTCTCTAAGACATGTTGCCCTCCCTGCGGCGGGATTAACAGAAATTGGAGACAATGCTTTCGCTAACTGTTTCTCTCTTGAACAGATTGAAATCCCTGATAGTGTAGAATCCATTGGGAACTATGCTTTCAATAACTGCAGAAAACTTACAGAAATTATCATTCCTAGTGGTATGACATCAACTGGTTGCGGGACTTTCGCTGGCTGCACCTCTCTTCATGACATTATCCTCCCTGCTGGCTTAACATCAATTGGGTGGGCGGCTTTCAGTGGCTGCAGGTCTCTCGAACACGTAAACTTTCCTGAAAGTATAACGTCGATTGGGATTAAGGCTTTTGAGAATTGTACTGCTTTGCCCAAACCTAGTCTTCCTAAAAGGGTGGTCGTTGGACAAGATGCTTTTAGAGGTTGCCAGCCTGAACAAAATTAAACCGCCTGCTAGCGTAGATACGATTAGGACTGATATTTCTCTTATTTTAGGTATTTAATAAAAGTAATCGAATTAATTTAATAAAAAAGCCAATACTTAATGTATAGATAAAATAAGTAGAGGCTTTTTATTATGTTCAAAAGAATCATTTTATTTTTTTCAATTATTATGGTCTGCTTTTGTATTGCCATTTTTAGACTGGATAATTTATCCAATCAAGAAATTCTACATGATGCAGCTGTATATCAAAGGTCATATAAATTAAAAATTTCCTCTGTGCGTGGAACTATTTATGATTGTAGGTTAACTCCGATAGTAAATAAAACAAAAAAACTCATAGCAGCTGTTGTACCTGAGACAAAAATATTTGGAGACCTTTCAGCTGCTGTTTCAGAGGAAAGGCTTGGCGATTTATGGAAAAATTTATCTCGCAACGAACCTTTTGTAATAGAAGTAAACAAAAATATAAATTGCTCGGGAGTTAAAACTTTTGAAATTCCAATAAGATATTCTTCTATAGTACCAGCAGCCCATATAATCGGATATCTTTCAAACGAAAGCAAAGGAATATCCGGAATAGAAAAAGCTTATGACGATTATCTATGCTGTACAGAACAAGATATATGCGTGAGGTACAGCGTAGGAGCGTCTAATCAGCTTCTATTTGGCGGGAATAGTTTTACAGACGATAAATCATATCTTTTGACTAAGGGAGTAGTTTTAAACATAGATCAAAGGCTGCAATCTTTGACCGAAGAAGTTGCAAATAAGTATATTTCAAAGGGTGCTGTAATAATCACAGAGGTTCCCGGTTGCGAAATAAGAGCAATTTCAAGTTTTCCAGGATTTATGCCGTTATCAATATCAAAATATCTGAATGATGAAGATTCTCCTCTTGTAAATCGAGTGTTGATGTCATATAATTTTGGCTCCATATTTAAACTTGTGACCGCTGCAGCAGCACTTGAAAAAGGAATAAGCGAAAATTTTGAATATGATTGCACAGGTGCTGACGAAATCGATGGAAATAAGTTTAGATGTTTTGCCGGCAAGGCTCACGGCATGGAAGACATGGAAAGAGCCTTGGCTTATTCATGCAATGGCTATTTTATTGAAATTGCACGAAAAATCGGAGGGAATGCACTTCTATCTATGGCAAAGAAATTTAAATTTGGTGAGAATATTGAACTTGCTCCAGGGGTAATTTGCTGCAAAGGAACCTTACCGGAAGAAGAAAGCCTTGCTAAAACAGGAATACTTGCAAATTTTTCCTTTGGACAAGGTAAATTGACAGTGACACCTTTGCAAGTGTGCGGAATGATTAATGCTATTGCTTCCAATGGAATATACACCGAGCCTAAATTGGTATACGGTTTTGCAGATGAAAAAATGAAGATAACAAAACAGGAAAACAAAAAATCTGAAAAGATAATTTCCAAAGATACCGCCGAAAAGCTAAAAAGGTATATGTCTGCATCGGTGGAATATGGGACAAGTGAAAAAGGAAAACCAGAAAAGTCAAGTGCTGCAGCTAAAACATCTACAGCACAAACAGGAATAAAAAATAAAGATGGTAAAGAGGTAACACAAGCTTGGTACGCAGGATTTTTCCCTTTTGAAAATCCAAAATATTCTATAGTCGTTCTCGCCGAAGACGGAACCGGAGGAGGAGAAAGTTGCGGACCAGTTTTTAAGGAAATCATAGATAGAATTTATACCGATATCCCGGAAATTTTCATAGAATAAACATTTTAAAATATAAATTCCAAAAAATCTCAAATTTATTATTTTGTTTTTATATTAGATTTCCTTCGAAATCAAAATATAATCATAAGTAAAAAATAAAATATATTGCATTATATTGGACTTTAAAATGGAAAATTTCGCAATTTTAAGGTTATATTTATAAAAAGCACAAAACTTTTTACCATATTTCTTTGATTTTGTAGAGAGTTTAATTATTAAATTTTAAAAAGTCAACCAAGCACAGCAAGCTCACTTTAGCATTCTCATTTTTTATCTACTATATCTTCATTTCTTAGATAGGAAAGGGTCTTTAAAAATCTCGAGAGCTGTAGGTCTGTCTTCAGGATTTTTAGCTGTCATTTTTTTTAAAAGATGCAATAATCTGCGTCCAATTTCAGAGTGTTCTTCTCTTATATATGTCCCCGCCTGCAATTTCACGACTTGCGAACGTGTATTGCCAGCAGGTTCCCCCTTTTTTGATAAATAAATCTGAAGTAAAGTTGCTCCCAAAGAGTAAATATCAATTTTATAAATCTGTTTAGGATCAAGAATACACTCATCCAATTGTTCCGGGGCTTTATACCACTCGGTTACTTTCCATCTGATATTAGCAGTGTTATCAGTACCATCAGGACCAACAACAACATCTATAAGTCCCATATCAGATAATTGAGATAAACTTTTGCCATTTGGTTTGGTTCCTCGAAGAATATTTTGAGGTTTTATATCAAGATGGACTCTTCCATGACTATGAAGAAAAACCAAAGCTTTTAAAACTTGGTCCAACATTCTTTTTACCTCTTCATAATCAATTGGACCTTTCTTTTCAATAAATTCAGTCCAAGCATCCATTGTGGCTATCGGAGCCTCATAGATAGAATAATATTTTTTTCCATTCTGATATTCGTATGCACCTTTATTAACAGGCCGGTTAATATATTTATAATAATGCTCAGCTCGCTTTTTCGCTGTTTGAGCTTGCCCTTTAGCTTTCAAAGCAATACTTTCCAAAAATGAATCTGAGTATTTGTCCCAATCTATTGGTTTCATTTTTGCAAGGTCCGCCACTGCGTCCACCTCAGTCAGCAAATCTACAAGTCCGTCTATGTCATCTTTATTCGACATTACAACTTTTGCGGCGACCGGTTCCCCTTGTGGATTTTTACATTCATAAACTGTACTATAAGCACCTTGACCTAAAAATCTAATAATTTGATAACCTCTGTCTTCCAGTACATACTTCGCAAAAATTTTTCTGGTTTTTTCCGGTATGTTTTTCCACTCTTCGTCAGACTGTTCTTCGTCAGACTGTTCTTCGTTAGCCTGCTCTTCGTCAGCCTTTTTTTTACGAACGAGATTCCTCATCTCCTCTTCCGAAACTGGACGCAAGTCTTTCGCATCTCTTCTTTTTAGTCTCCTTCTTTGTTTCTGTGGCATAAAAATCACCCCTTATTTATATTATTTTTATATATAATACATAACACAAATATTAAAGTCAATGAAATTTAAATTAAAAAACAAGAATGAGATTTTAATAAAATAAAACAGTATGTGTTTATTTGAAATACTTCCTATAAAATCAAAAATCTCAAATTTATTATCCTGAAGCTATTAAATATAATATGGACCACCGTTAGTAGAACAGTGGTCCATAGTTATTCGAGTATATTTGTGATGTTTATCCATCTATACAAGCTAGGAAAATATCAGTCCTAATTGTATCTACGCCAGCAGGCGGTTTAATTTTGTTCAGGCTGGCAACCTCTAAAAGCATTTTGTCCAACGACCACCCTTTTAGGAAGACTAGGTTTGGGCAAAGCAATACAATTCTCAAAAGCGCACATATCAATTGACGTTACGCTCTCAGGCCAGATCACGTATTTAAGAGAGGTGCAGTCTTTGAAAGCACCGTACTCAATTGACTTTATACTATCAGGAAGTATAATTGCTGTAAGATTACTGCAGTTACTAAAAGTTCGAATCCCAATTGATTTTATACCATTAGGAATTTCAATGTGTTGAAGAGAGGTGCAGTCAGCGAAAGCTTCCCGCTCAATTTTTGTTAAGTTCTCAGGTAGGACAATATTTTCAAGAGAGGTGCAACCTCCGAAAGCGCCCCACCCAATTGACTCTACGCTACTAGGAATTGTAACGTACTTAAGATTAGTAAAATTTTGAAAAGCCCAATACGGAATCAATGTTACTCCATCTGAAATCTCAACATGTTCTATTTGGTCTGTAGAAACCTTTCTTGAGTCAAATAACTCGATATCATCAATTTCTATGCCCGTGAAAGTTAAGGTTTTGGTTTGTTCATCATAATAATTAACGCCTATCTCAATTTCTTCTGCACTTACCACACTGCTATTTGGCATCACGCTGGGAAGAGCTCCTATAAAACCTATGCCTAAAACCATAGCTACGCTAATTTTAGCAGCTAAACCCATTTTCTTTTTTTCAAAATTCATAATTTTTCTCCTTTTCATAATTTTTAAAACATAGCCTCCTTTTCTCTTAATATTAAGTATAACACACTCAAAAACAAAATACAATATATTTTTAAAAATAAATAGATTAGATTTTAAATTTTTATAGTATAATTTAATATTGTATATCTGCGAATTCTTGAGGTACCCAGGTGCTTATATATGAAGTATAGTATTTCAGACAAATCCTTAGAAAAAATTAATATAACTCTGAATATAAATGAGCCGTCAAAAATACTCTCACACAGGATATGTACTTATATTCAGTAAATTTATTGAAGTCTTGCAAAAACATTTTAAAGCAACAGTGGCCTTGTATAATGAACACATTTATCTGTGGACATAATAAAAAGCATTAAAAATATCATCGCCTTAAATTAAGACAATGATATTTTTTAAAACAGAAAAATAATTATACTGCTAATATTACTCTTCCACAATTTCAAAATGTTCATTGACTGTAATTTTACTAGCTGGTTGCCAATCAGGGTCATTTTCTTTAATAAAATTAATAGCCAAATCGTTTAGACACAAAAGTGGCGACCTAATAAAATCTTTTAAAGTGTATGTCGTGGACAATATGGATCGGGTTCTTTGCATAACGCCTCCTCCTAATCTACAGGTTCCTCTAATAAGTACATCATTCAGGCAAGTAGTCTCAAAGTGTCCTTTATTGTAACATGCATAAATCACAAGCAAATCGTTACTCCCCATACTACAATTTTTATATAGATAAATTTCCCGCCCTGCTATGCATGGTGGAACATCAGTTGTAAATGTATAAGTTTCAAATTTAGAATAGTTACGAGGTCCATATCCAAGACACCCTTTTCCTTCTAACTCCTCTTTAAGCTTGGCCACAGTAGCTTTTACTTCTGTATAAACAGCAGTTGGATCATCCGGACTTGCACCGACCATTGTCATCCCAACATTCATTAAAACAAAAACGCCCAAAACTAACTTTTTTAACAGACTTTTCAAACTAACCTCTCCTTTTTAAATTTATAACTATTTTATATCATATTTCAAATGTCTTGTAAAGAACTTCTTTAGCCTTCTTTCTTCTTAATTTAATATTTTTACATATTTCTTTTGTGCATTAGTAAATAGTATATTCTATCCTTTTCCAAATTAAATTTTAAATTAATTAAAGGAATAAAATAAATTTCAAGTGAAATAATAAAGTTAAAATTTATAATTGGAGAGGGAAAAGATGTCTGTTAAAGATCTATTAAACACTCAGGATTTTACTAAAGAAGAAATACTCAACATTGTAAATCTAGGGATAGTTATCAAAAAATGTATTAAAAAAGGCTATTACCCACAAATTTTAAAAAACAAGACTTTAGGAATGATATTTGAGCAAAGCTCCACTCGAACAAGAGTTTCATTTGAAACAGCTATGCACCAGTTGGGCGGACATGCTCAGTATTTAGCTCCCGGACAAATACAACTTGGAGCACATGAAAGCATGGAAGATACTGGGAAAGTTTTATCAACTCTCACCGATATACTAATGGCTAGGGTTGATTCACATGAAACAGTAGTAAATCTTGCAAAATCTTCCGATGTACCGGTTATAAACGGTATGTCTGATTATAATCATCCCACGCAAGAAATAGGAGATTTAACAACTATCCTTGAGTATCTGCCACAAGGAAAAAAGATAGACGACTGTAAAATCGTTTTCGTAGGAGATGCAACCCAGGTCTGCACCTCTACAATGATGATAACTACAAAGATGGGCATGAATTTTGTCCACTTTGGGCCGAAAGGGCACCAATTATCTGAACAACTTTTAGATATAGGAAGGCAAAATTGTTTAGCTTCTGGAGGAAACTGCTCGGTAACAGAAAATGAAGATGAAGCTTTAAGCGATGCAGATTTTGTATATACCGACGTATGGTACGGCCTTTACAATAAAGAACTTTCAAAAGAAGAGCGGTTAAAAGTTTTTATGCCAAAATATCAAGTAAGTGAAAAAATGATGCAAAAAGCTGCCCCGCATGCTAAATTTCTCCATTGTTTGCCAGCCATCCGAGGTGAAGAGGTAACGAGTGGGGTCCTGGATGCTCCATATTCAGTGGCATTTTCCCAAGCGGAAAATAGACTGACTTCTATAAGAGCAATACTTGTATACCTCTTAAGGCACAGTTTAGCTGAAAAAACGGTGGTTTCGGGATTAAAAAGCAAACTTCATGAAGCACTTTTTAAAATTTTATAGACTGGGAGGGAATTAAATTGGCTGAAAAAGTAAAACATCTTCGTTTATTTGACGCAGTTTTAGCCGCAGTTTGTGTTGTTCTTGTGGTAGAATCGGCCGCTCCAGCAGCTGCCATTGGTAATTCCCAGTTTTTCTGGTGGATTTTTGTTCTTATTGGTTTTTTCCTACCGTATGGGTTAATTTCAGCAGAGCTAGGCACAACCTATGAAGACGAAGGGGGGATTTATGATTGGGTTAAAAAAGCTTATGGAAACAAATGGGGAAGCAGGATAGCATGGTATTATTTTATTAATTTCCCGTTATGGATGGGTTCTCTTGCTGTTCTCTTTACAGACGTAATAACCCAGATTTCCGGACACCAAATTAACACTTTCACTGCTATTTTAATACAGTTTTTGTTCATCTGGGGAGTAGTTCTGGTAAGCGGATTTAAAGTAAGTGAAAGCAAATGGATTTTAAATCTCGCAGCCTTTTTTAAGGCAACTATAATGCTTCTAATCGGGGGACTTGGTATTTATACAGCTATAACAAAAGGCTCTGCAAACGAATTTGCTATTAGTTCATTTGTCCCTTCGCTAGACACTCAAAGTTTATCTAATATTTCAGTAATTTTATTTAATTTTTTAGGTTTTGAAGTCGTTACAACTTTTGCTTCACAAATGAAAAACCCGAGTAAAGAAATACCAAAGGCAATTATTCTTGGCGGAATATTTATTGCAGGGTTCTACCTTCTTGCCGCATTTGGAATAGGCGTTGCCATTCCCAAAGAAGAACTTAGTGCATCAAGCGGGCTGATAGAAAGCTTTGTGCTTCTTACCGGACAAGCCGGTGGGCCAATAATTATAATATTCGGGCTGATGTTCCTTTATACTCTTGCCTCAAACCTTATTTCCTGGGCTCTTGGAGTAAACTATGTTACTATGTATGCGGCAAATCAAGGGAGTTTACCGGAAATTCTTGGAAAAACAGATAAATCTGGTATGCCGATGGGGGCAAATATATGTAATGGTATTATCGCCTCATTGATGGTTCTGGTAGCACCGTTTATTCCCAGTCAGGATATATTTTGGAGCTTTTTTGCTTTAAACATGGTTATGCTCCTATTTTCTTATGTAATTGTTCTTCCAGCATTTTTAAAGCTCCGCCGGATAGACCCAAAAGCCAAAAGACCTTTTATGGTGAAAGGGAGTCAAACACAACTTTTATGGATGGCACATCTTCCCATGGTTCTGCTC
>CATOLC010000010.1 GCA_951800855.1 uncultured Ruminococcus sp. | reverse complement strand
GGACTTACTGAAGTTCCAGTGGTGGTAAAAGATATTGACGTCTCCGAAGCAATGGAAATCGCACTTATAGAAAATCTTCAGCGCAAAGATTTATCATCTATTGAAGAAGCCAAAGGTTATAAATCACTTATAGACAGATACGGTTTGACGCAAGAAGAGATATCCAGAGTAGTAAGTAAATCCCGAGCCACAGTGGCAAACGCACTGAGAATTTTAAATTTACCTAGTGAAGTTTTAAAGCTCTTAGAAAATGAAAATATAACCATGGGACACGCAAAAGCTCTGCTTGCACTCCAATCTGCAAATGATATCAAAGCTTTGGCAGATAGAATTGTCGATGAGGGACTATCCGTACGGCAGACTGAACAAATAGTACAAGATATATTAAGTAAAAAGCCTGTTAAAAAAGAAGTCTCCAAAACTCGTGAAACAATATATGATGAAATAGAAATTTCTTTAAAAGAACATTTAGGCAGGATAGTTAAAATCCGGGAAAATAAAAATAAAAGAGGGACCCTGCAAATAGAATTTTTTAATGAAGAAGACCTTGTAGATTTGATAAGAGTTTTCGAAAGATAATAATTAAATAAAAACACTTAGGAAATCCCAAAAATCTGAAAACAGGAGAATAAACAACCTATGCTGAAAGATAAAATAATACGTCTGCTATCAGCATTAGTATCAATAGCGATGGCAATATGGATTTTTTTGAATCCTATAACCTATGGAAAAGGAAATTTAACTAAAATAGATTTAATTTCCAATGGAATTAATGAAATAATGACAGGAGGAGGAATTTTATTAAAATTAAATTCAGATATAATAATAAATGCAATATTATTTTTTGAATTTTTTATTTTTGGAATAGTATTGATGATAACTACTAAAATTTATTCAAACAAAACTTTGAAAAATATATTTTTCCCGTTGTTTATAGGGCTTTTCACAGCAGTTTTAATGACTTATAGTGCCAGAAAATATTCCTCAGCTATTTATGGAATAGAAAGTATAATTCTTATGTTTGAAGGACTGGCTACAGGTATAATATTGTTCTTATTAATTGAATTTATAGCATCAAAATTCGGCCATAAAAAAAGAATTAAAAAATCAAAATATAAAAAAGGAAGATAAGTAATGTTAGATATTAAAGAAATAAGAAAAAATACCGATAAAATAAAGCTTGCAATGAAAAACAGAAACATGAATTTAGATGAAAAAATAGATGAAGTTTTAAAGATAGACGAGCAAAGAAGAGACCTGATGAATAAATCAGAAACGATTAAAGCTAAACAAAATTCTTTAAATAAAGATATTCCTAACTTAAAGAAAAGTGGAAAAGATATCACAGAGCTTATGTCAGAAATGAAAAAACTTTCTAAACAAGTCTCGGAATATAATACTCAAATATCCGACCTTGAAAAAAAGCAAATGGAAATACTCCTTTTTATTCCTAATATTCCTCATGAGAGTGTTCCTATCGGCAAAGATGATACAGAAAACCAAGAGATTCGCAAAGTAGGGGAGCCCAGAAAGTTTAGTTTTGAGCCAAAAGCACATTGGGATATTGGCAAAAATCTTGATATTTTAGACTCAGAAAGAGCTGCCAAAGTAACCGGAGCAAGATTCCATTTTTACAAAGGATTAGGTGCAAGACTTGAAAGGTCCATAATTAACTTTTATTTGGATACCCACACAAAAAATGGATACAAAGAAATTTTACCACCCTTTATGGTGAACCGGGACTCAATGACCGGAACCGGTCAACTTCCCAAATTTGAAGAAGATGCGTTTAAACTCTCAGAACCGGATTATTTTATGATTCCCACAGCAGAGGTCCCGGTGACTAATATGCACAAGCGGGAAATCGTTGATGGCAAGAGTCTACCGTTTAAATATTGTGCATATTCTGCATGTTTTCGAGCCGAAGCTGGTTCTGCAGGCAGAGATACAAGGGGACTAATAAGACAGCATCAGTTTAATAAAGTAGAACTTGTTAAATTCAGCCGACCAGAAGACTCGTATAATGAACTGGAATCTTTAACCAACGACGCCGAACGTGTTTTAAAACTACTTGGACTTCCGTATAGAGTTGTTTGTCTATCCACAGGCGATTTAGGGTTTTCGTCAGCTAAAACGTACGATATAGAGGTTTGGATGCCTTCTTACAACAGATACTTAGAAATTTCTTCATGTTCAAATATGACTGATTATCAAGCAAGGCGTATGGCAGCTCGTTATAAAGATTCTCCAGACAGCAAAGCTGAATTCCTCCATACATTGAATGGTTCAGGCGTAGCTGTGGGAAGAACAGTTGCAGCTATTCTTGAGAATTTCCAAAATGAAGATGGAAGTGTAACAATTCCAGAAGTTTTAGTCGATTATATGCACGTAAACACAATAAACAAACAGTAAAATGCATTAATCATCTAAATATAAGGGAGTGCTCTAAAAGAGGATATGATGCTGAAAGATTGATAAAAAAATACTACAACCGTTTTAGCATAAAGCATCTCTTTAAATGCCGACTCAATAAAACCGATTTTATATATTTAACTTTATTATATTAACGCATATGGCACTCCCAAATATAAAGCTCCGTTTTTATATAATTAAACACAATAAAATTAATAATAATTAATAATAAATAATAATTTTTTGAGTAAAATAATTAGAGGCAATATAAGAAATTTAAAGTTGAAAAATCTCTAAAACTTTGTAATTTTTTTGACTTGTCTCTTTTTGGAATTTATTTCTATCTATAATTTATATGATTTTTAGAAGGTGAATTTTATGAAGATTGCTCCATCTATGCTTGCATGTAATTTTTCTGAAATGGGAAATGAAATTAAAAAAATCACAAAAGCTGGGGCAGATTTAGTACATATGGACGTTATGGACGGTAATTTTGTCCCAAATATTTCTTTCGGAGCAGGAATTATAAAATCTCTGAGAAAATTAACACATTTGCCGTTTGATGTTCATCTTATGATTTTAAAACCCTTATTATATTTAGATGAATTTGCCACCTCAGGGGCCGACAGTATAACATTTCATATTGAATCTGAATCAAATCCGTTTAACACAATAAAAAAGATACAAAAACTAAATAAAAAAGCAGGAATATCTCTTAAACCTGACACAGATATAGCTAAAGTTTTACCATTTTTGCCTTTTATAGATATAATTTTGGTAATGACAGTAGAACCTGGATTTGGAGGACAGAATTTTTTAATGAGTCAACTTGCAAAGATAGAAAAATTGAGAAATATCATAAACGATAATAAATTTAACTGTGTAATCGAGGTAGACGGAGGAATTAATTTTGATACCGTAAAACTTGTTCAAAAAGCAGGAGCAGACATATGCGTTGCAGGTACAAGCCTTTTTAAATCTGAAAATATGCATGAAGCAATCCAAAAAATGAAAAATTTCTGATATGCAGTATGTCAGATATAATTATAATAAAGTTCCATAATCTAAACTGGTTATTTTATTTAATTATAAAATAACCATTAATTTTTATTAATTTTTATTAATTTTTATAAAATACATTGCAATATATATATATATATTATAATAATTTCAAACATATAAATAATTATATGTAGAATATTAACAACAATAGAAAGGTGTGGTATAATATGCCTCAAATACTTTATTTGGTGTCCAAGAAAGCAGTTTTTTTATTAGACCATCCTGGTAAAAAAGATTTAACTGAAGAGATTGTGAGAGTTACAGTAAAATATGGTGAGCACAAGCTTGATATATATATACTTAAAGATCAAGTAAATAATCTCAAAAACCTTAGAGCAAATGACTTTACTGAAAAGATATATGGACGACTTCCCAAGATGAAACTCAAAACTCATTACAAAAAGACTTCTGAGATTGGTAAAATGTTTGCGGAGGCCCTTAAGAGTTTTGAGGATAATTCTGATAAAACAACTGAACAAGAAGGTTTAATTGACATTTTTGATGAACTTATTAACTGTTTAGAAGGTATGTATGACCGTGCGATAGATCTTGCCCGTTTCACCGGGGGTAGATTTAGGTTATACTCCAATAGGGTATCCAGTTTGGACCTGGATAATAAAAAGAAAAATACATATTCTAGTCTTATTGATGACCTACTCAACGAAATCTACGAGGATTTTAATAACGCTTCAACACATATTAACAACGCTATAAATATTTTCTCTAAACACAAAAAGGAAGTTGAAAATACTAAAAACAAATAAAGCTTTATTAGCTTTATAATATTTATAAAATTCATAGCTGATAGTTTTTCATTATCAGCTATTTTTTATAGGTTATTTTGACACTTTGCAAAAATCCACCCAAAAATTAAAAATATTTTAGGATATATCTAATTCCAATATATAATAAAGCATTTTTTCTATTTTTGAGTATATCTGATTAAAATCGCTAAGAGGAAGAGGGTTTTTGCCTTTTCCTATTTCTATAGTAAATCCAGGTTTACCCAGTTCATTTATGAACCAATCCTTAAATCCTCCGCCTACGGCTAAGCCTTTTGGAAAACTTACCGTGTACCCGCTTAAATGTGCCATTTTCTGGGCTATTTCCAGCGATTGACTAGGGGTTTTATCTGAGTATTCCCAATAGATTTCTTCTCCTTGACTATGAAAAGCAAATGCATACCCAAAATTCATTTTTCTACATAAATTTACAATTGCCTGTGTTTCTGGTTCGCTTTCGGGATATTCTCCCCCGTATCTTGTTCTGTTCGGACCAGTTATCCCCATCTCTATTTCACGCCTATGCAAGTCTTCCCATCCAGCATTAAAATTATGATTTATATCAACTCCCCTAGCATTAGCCTGCCAAGATTGCACTTCCCCGATTTTCTCAACCAGCGATTTATATTCCCCGGAAGCATTTTCTCCCTTCAAAGAAATCTCAACTCCGTCCGGATTCACACAGGGAACAATTGCAAGCCCTCTTTTTTTAATTAAATTTTTATAATATATATCATCTTGTATTTTTTCACATAAATCATATATAAATTTCAACAAAACAAGACTGGTGAGCCATTCCATTCCATGATATGCACCTGTTAAGAGAATGGATTTTTCTTTATTCCCAATATATATAATAGGAATTTCACGGTTAAGTACGCTTTTCGAAAGTATTTTTGACTCTACAAACTCGAATTTTACAATAATGTTCTCTATAATAGTTTTTCTTCTTTTCTCATCAGGAGTTTCGCTATTAAATACAATCTTTTCTAGATTTTTCATATAAACCCTCCTTAAAAAATTAGTCTATATATAATTTATTTTAAAATTTCTTCTTAAAATATTCGCTCTGTTTATTTTTTATATCATAGTTAAATAACTGGAAAATAAGACATCCTTTTTAGTCGTAACTGAACTTAGTAAACATATATCTTAATATATAATTATATAAATTTCATCTTATAATATGATACTTATTGAATTATATTAATTAAAAATATATCATAGTTATACAAGGTGGTTGAGTTTTATGGATTTTTATGAAAAAACTATAGAAAACAAAGAGATATTTAGAGGGCATTTTCTTAATTTAAAAAAGGACACAGTTAGACTTCCAAACGGCAAAACATCATCTAGAGAAGTAGTAACACATCCTGGAGCGGTATGCGTAGCTGCTTTAACTAAAAATAAAGAAATAATACTGGTAAAGCAATATAGATACGCTATTTCTAATCTTATTCTAGAGCTTCCGGCCGGCAAACTTGAAAAGGGTGAACTTCCTCTTATCGCAGCAAAACGTGAATTAACCGAAGAAACAGGTATTATAGGAGAGGACTTTAAATCTTTAGGCTATATTTACACCTCTCCGGGGTACTCAAGCGAAATAATCTATCTATACACATGCACAGCCGGAACTAAAGGGGAATTATGTCTTGATAACGACGAATTTCTAGAACCTGTTTATATAAAATTGGATTTGGCTTTAAAAATGGTTCTGGATGATGAAATACATGATGCAAAAACTCAAATTTGTCTATTAAAAATTGCAAAACTCATCTCGGAGGGAAGGTTAGATGTTTAATAATATCTGGAAACATATAAATCATTCCAAAAAATTTATCATTTTAAAAATAATAATTGGTATGCTTTTTTGGGGCACAGGTCTATTTATTAAGGATTATATTATCATCAAATTTGTCTGTTTTGGTGTTAGTTATATAATTCTTGGATTAGAAATTGCAATAAATGCATTTAAAAACATCAAAAAAAAGAATATTTTAGATGAAAACATCCTGATGCTTATTGCAACCTTGGGAGCATTTTTAATCGGTGCCTATTCTGAAGGTGTAGCAGTGGTTCTTTTTTATCAAATTGGCGAATTTTTTAATTCATATGCTGTCGAAAGGTCTAAACAATCAGTTGAAAAAATCACTCAATTACGCCCTGATTACGTAAATCTTATGGTAGATAACCGACCAGAAAAAGGGAAGCCCGAAACTATTGAACCGGGTGACATAATATTAATAAAGCCTGGAGAAAAGATACCTTTGGACTGCATTGTACAAGACGGGAACTCAAGCATAGATAACTCAGTATTAACAGGGGAATCCGTTCCGGTCAACGTAAAATCAGGGGATGAAATATTAAGTGGGGGGATAAACCTCACAGGGACACTTATTGCCAAAGTAAAATCAATATATAGCCAGTCCACCGTTTCCCGAATTTTGGAACTCGTCCGGGATGCTACCGATAAAAAATCTCATACAGAAAAATTTATAACGAAATTTGCAAAATTTTATACTCCGATAATAATAATATCTGCACTTATTATTGCTATTTTTCCCCCACTTATATTCCACAAAACAGATTTTTATACGTGGATATACAGAGCCCTCGTTTTTCTTGTGATTTCTTGCCCATGTGCTCTTATAATTTCAATCCCTTTAGGTTTTTTCTGTGGGATAGGTCTTGCATCGAAAAAAGGAATCTTGATAAAAGGCAGTAGCTATATAGAAGGCTTATCCATGACAAACAGTATAGTATTTGATAAAACAGGAACGCTAACAAAAGGCATTTTTGCAATTTCTAAAATTGTTTCAATCGGTATAGATAAAGATAAATTTTTGGAACTCGCTTACTGTGCTGAACTTCATTCCTCTCATCCTATCGCCTTGTCTATAAAAAGATTTTATGATAAAGATATTGATGAAAGCAGAATACAAAATCTAGAAAATATTGCGGGATATGGAGTAAAAGCCACAGTTGATGGTAAAAATGTTCATTTAGGCAGTGAAAAATTTATGGAATCTATAGGTACCGTACCGCATAAATTAGGTCAATCCAAAAAAATGGGTTCTGTGGTTCATATGGCTCTGGATAATAAATACGCAGGATATCTAATAGTCTCAGATAAAATTAAAGAGGACTCATTTGAAGGAATTAAGAGATTATTTAATATAGGAATAACTAATATTGCAATGCTTACAGGAGACTCCAAGGAAATAGGGGAAGCTGTTGCTCACGATTTAGGAATACCATACGTTGCAACTGAGCTTTTACCCGAAGAAAAAGGTACAGAGATTAAAAAACTTAAAAACGAATTTAAAACAGGGACATTGTCATTTGTAGGAGACGGAATAAATGATGCACCTGCCCTTGCTAGTTCGGATATAGGAATTGCTATGGGATTTAATGGAGCTGATGCTGCAGTTGAAACGGCAGACATTGTGATTATGGATGACAGCTTAACTAAAATTAGTGAAGCGATTTCCATTTCTAAATTTACTATGCGTATAGTAAAGCAAAATATTGTCTTTTCATTAGGAATAAAATTTACAATCCTTCTTTTAGGGATTTTAGGATTTTCAAGTATATCAAGTGCTGTATTTGCTGATGTCGGAGTCTCCGCACTGGTAATCTTAAACTCTGCAAGGATTTTGAAAAAACATAATATATTTAGTTATTAAGGAAAGTAGACTAAGTATATCTTAAATTGGTTCAGCTAAAATAATCTGCATTAACTATTCTTTCTTTAAAATACAACAAATCAAATGCATGTCATTTGAACTATTCAATAAAACTATTGACAAAATTATTTATTTAATATATAATAATATATATTAAATAAATAAACTTAAAATTATTATGCATAAAATATCTCAAAACAGATGATTTTGTTATATTTAAAGAAAGAAGGTAATATTATGGCAACTGTACTATGGTTACCCAAGGACAATGAAAAAATTCTTGCTGATTTTAAAAATAAAACAATTGAAGAGTTAATAAAGGATTATGGCTTTAGATTTAAATCACCCTGTTCAATTAGAGCAACGAAGAACCCTCATGGAGAATTAGAACCTGTAGCAATGTGGGAATTCAGTGAATATAAATTAGATTCGAAAGTAATAGAAATAATGAAGAAACTCCACCCTCATTAATTTTAAGATGGATGTTATACAATGAGATTTATTCATTTACTAACTTATTATGCTGAAACGGTTAAAAATAGAGTGAACTTCTTATAAGCTTCACTCTATTTTTTTATGTTCTGTTTTAAAAATGTAGAAAAAGTTTAAAAATGTGTTTTTTCTGGCATTAAACGAGTTTTAGCAAAATTCCTGTGAGGATATCTTTTCAGATAAAAGTATGGCAAGTTTAAGTGTATCCTGTAAATCATTTTTATTTATAATCCCTGCGCTTGTGTGCAAATACCTGCAAGGAACAGATATAGCCAAAGTTCTGGTAACACCTTTGGAAACATTTATCGCTCCGGCATCATTCCCACCGGTTACTCCTTTTTTAGGCTGTATGTTTATTTTATTTTCTTTCGCTAAAGACATTGCTAACTCATAATAATTTTTGTCGTACAGAGTCACTTTATCCATAAATGAAACAGCCGGCCCTTTTCCTATTTCACATATTCTATTATGCTTTTCTATCCCTGGAATTTCATTTGCCGTTGTAGACTCTATCACAATTGCAGACTGAGGATCCACCGTATAAGAAGCTGCTCCTGCTCCTCGCAAACCTATTTCCTCTTGTACTGTAAACACAAAATAAGTATCATACTCTAATTCTCTTTTGAGCATATTTAGCAAAATAAAGCATCCTGCTCTATCATCCAGTGCCTTAGCAACAATTCTCCCGTTTGTATCGTCAAACTTTGAATCAAATACCACTGAGTCCCCAACATTTATATGTTTTTGGGCATCTTCCTTATCCTTAGCACCTATATCAATAAACAAAGATTCAATATCTAATTCCGAAGAAATTTCCGATTTTGGGGTTAAATGGATAGGCTTTAATCCTATTACCCCGGGGATTTTATTTTTCCCAATCAAAACACTTTGTCCTGGCAAAATACGGTTGTCTATTCCCCCAACTGTATCAAACCCTAAATAACCATTTTCAGTTATATAAGTTACAATCATCCCAACCTCATCCATATGAGCTGCAATCATAAGCCTTGTTAAAGGTCTATTCTTACCTTTTTTAAATACAATTAAATTACCCATAGCATCTATATGGTATTCTGTACCATATTGTGAGATTTCCTCTATTATCTTTTCTCGAACCTCGCTTTCATCTCCTGAAATTCCTCCGGTAAGACACAGTTTTTTTAAAATATTCATATCAAGCTCAATCATTTTGCTCCTCCTTGCTTGGCATAGCTAAATAACAATTCAGTAACATTATCAAGATCATTGCAATTAACTATTTCAATTCCTGTATGCATATATCTTTGCGGTATACTGACCAGTCCACAAGGTATTCCACTACGTATAAGTGAAATGCTGTCAGCGTTTGTACCGGACCTTCCTTTCATTACTTCAAATTGATGCGGTATATTTTCTCGTTGTGCTATTTCTTTTAAAGAATCTGTAATCTTAGTGGAAAGAGAAGGAGCAATACCTATCATAGGGCCTTTACCAAGTACTCCGTATTTATCGTTTGAAACTCCGGGCTGTTTGGCAAAACTCACATCAACTGAAATTGCTTCATCTGGCATAATTTTATATGCCGATGTTTTGGCCCCTAAATGTCCAATTTCCTCACGGGAACTTAAAAGAAAAGTGAATTTTATATTTAATTTTTCCCTTTTTAATTTTTCCAATTTTTCGGCAAGTTTTATTAAAACATACACTCCACTTCTGTCATCTGTTGCAGGGGACGCAATATTTCCATTTAACAATTCATAAAAGCCTTTATTAAAAGACACTCTGTCCCCAGGTTTGATTTTTTCCCCAATGCTTTCTGAACAAAAACCTATATCAATAAACATATCATCTATACTAAGTGAGCTTTTATCTTTGCTTTTCATTAAATGCGGAGGAATTGAACATATAACTCCATTAAAATCCTTTTCTCCGTGAACTATCACAGTGCTTCCATATAAAATCCGAGGGTCTAATCCCCCACAAGTATCAAATTTTATGAATCCGTTTTTATGCACATAAGTTACAATTAGCCCTATCTGGTCTATATGTGCATCAAATAAAATATGTTTATCAGTTTTTCTGCCTTCTTCCGGCTCAATTACTCCAATTACTGAATTATCATGAGTTATACAAACATCTGCAAAAACAGATAATTTTTCCGCAGCAAACTTGCAAACAGATTCTTCTTTCCCTGATATTCCCTTGATGGAACATAAATCTTTTAATAAGTTTTTCATATTTAATCTCCTTCAATCTCATTTACAAGTTTTTTAAAGTGGTCACCTCTCTCTTCAAAATTTTTATACATACCGAAACTCGCACAAGCTGGAGATAGCACAACTATATCTTTAGCATTTGCATTTTCCAAAGAAATTTTAACGGCGTCCTCCATTCCGTCGGCATAAAAAATATTTATCCCATTATTAATATAAAACTTGGATTTTTTTACGCAATTTTCTATTTTCTCTGCTGTTTGCCCCATTAATATCAAAGTTTTTACCTTTTTATTTATCACGTCACCCAGTTCATCAAAAGGTATATTTTTATCATACCCGCCACAAATTAAAATAATCTTCTCATTGAATAAAGAAAGGCAACCGGATATAACTCTTGTTGGGGTTGTTGCAATCGAATCATTATAATAGTTTATTCCTTTTATTGTTTTTACTTTTTCCATTCGATGTGCAATACCAGGAAATTCTTTTGCTGTCTTTATTATGCTGTTTACGTCTGCAATTCCCCAAACTGCAGCAATTGCAGCTAAGTAATTTTCTAAGTTATGGTTCCCTAATATTTTTATATCACTTTTATTTAAAATTAAATTAGATGTTCCATTTTGGGAAACAAAAATATCCCCATTTTTATCAGCCCACACTCCATTTTCAAGTCTTTTCTTTCGACTGAAAAAAACAGTTTTCCCTCTTGTCTCTCGGGCAAAGTCTCTTGTATAATCATTATCGTAATTAAGCACTGTTTTCCCAAAAGCCCCTTGATGCAGAAAAATATTTTTCTTGGCACCCACGTATTCCTCCATATTTTTATGCACATCCAAATGATTAGGAGAAATATTTGTAATAACAGAAATATCCGGGCTTTTTCGCATCGATATTAGCTGAAAACTCGAAAGTTCAGCAACTACAATATCGCTTGGCTGCATTTCATTAAGTCTAGAAAGAAACGGCTCTCCTAAATTTCCTCCCTTATAGACTTTTTTACCTGAATTTTTAAGCATTTCATAAATTATAGTAGTAACAGTTGATTTTCCGTCACTTCCAGTTATACCAATTATAGGACAAGGACAAACATCAAAAAATATCTCCATTTCCGATGTAACTATAACTCCTGATTTTCTCGCACGAAGAATAAAATCTGAAGTAAAACTCATTCCTGGAGTACGAATAAGGATATCACAATCTATTTTATCAATACAGTTTTGTCCAAAACGGCACTCTATATTTTGGGACTTTATATATTCCAAAATATGACCGGGTATTTGAGGTTCCTGTTTTGTATCACACAAAACAAGGTTGATTTTTGCCTGAGATAAAAATTTTATCAGATATTCGTTGCTTTTTCCCAGCCCAAAAATCATAACTCTTTTGCCTTTTAACTTTATTAAAATTTTATCCTGTAAATTATCCATCTTTAGATTTTCCTCCTAAAAATAATAAAAATAGGCTATACTGAACCAACACAAAAAATAATTAGTTTTCTCATGAAATAAAATTTTTAAATACTGAAAATTTCAAAATAGTTTATTTATTCATAGCAGTGTCAACTATTGTGACTTTTCAATCGGTTCATATTATCTACAAATAAATATGATTATACAAACATATTTATTTTGTACTGCTGATTAAAAGGGGAAACACAATCTTTTTAAGATTTCCCCCTCATTTTTTATTGTTTAAAAAATTTTAAAAACGAATTTAATCTAAATTCTCACAGTTATGCCAAACATTTTGCACATCGTCATCTTCCTCCATAATGTTTATAAATGTTTGAAGTTTAGAAAGCTGTTCTTCGTCTTTTATCTCTATGTAATTTTCTGGAACCATCTCAACATCTGCTGATACAAAAGTATATCCGTCTTTCGAAAGAGCTCCAAATACTGTAGAATAGTCTTCTTTCTCTGTAGTAACAACAAAATATTCGCCCTCGGAACTAAAATCAGAAGCCCCATAGTCTAAAGATTTTTCCATAACAGTATCTTCGTCTAAATCATTTTTATCTATCACGAGTACTCCTTTAGGCGAAAACATAAAAGACACACATCCCGAAGTACCAAGATTACCTCCATATTTATCAAAATAATGCCTTAAATTCCCCGCTGTACGGTTCCGATTATCGGTTAAAGTTTCAACAATAAATGCAACTCCTCCCAAACCGTATCCTTCATAGGTAATCGCTTCATACTTATTACTGTCTCCATCCCCTGCAGCTTTTTTAATAATTCTTTCAATATTTTCATTTGGAACATTATTTGCCTTAGCTTTTGCAATACAGTCTTTTAAACGTGAATTTACTAAAGGGTCGCTTCCTCCGCCATCACGAACTGCCACAGCTAGTTCCCTGCCTATTTTAGTGAAAATTTTTGCCCGCTGAGCATCTGTTTTTTCTTTCTTTCTTTTTATATTGTTCCATTTAGAATGTCCTGACATATAAAATCCCCCTTTTAAACACTTGCATATCCCTTTAATTTATCAATAACATCAATTAAATCCTCTGGAACAGGCTCGTGTATCTCAGGAAGAAGTTCCTTCTCCAAAACATCAATAATTTCGCCGGAATACTTCTTCCTTTTTTGAATATCATTCGTTTCATCGAGCCTATAGTGTATAATTGCCAAACACCAATCAAGAAGCCATATGTATCGGTCTGTGTATCCTTGTTTTTTATAAAAATCAATAAGTTCATTGCTCCGAGTTATAGCATTTTTTAAACATATTTCCTCCGGAACACTTTTGCCTGAGGAATCGGGGCGTATTAAGTAATGATAAAAAGCATCGGTACATGTGACAATAATTTCTGCTTTTGGAAAAACCATATTTACAAAAAGATTATCTTCAGCAAATTTGATATTTTCATTAAACCATATGTCATTATCTACTATAATAGACCGTTTGAAAATTTTATTCCATACAAACCCTGTAATCACAGCTTGATCTTGCATAGCCTCAAACTTATTAGTAAAAACTTTTTCTTTAAAATCAGAAAACACAAACTTATTTTCCGGCTCTGTAACACTGTTAAAAATCACAATATCTGCATTTTTATTTTCCATAGCGTACATACACTTTTCGTAAACATTTGTGGATAAATAATCATCTGGGTCCACAAAAGTAATATACTCTGCCTTTGCTGCACGCATTCCGGCATTTCTCGCAGAACTAACTCCTCCGTTTGTCTTGTCAATTACTATAATTCGACTGTCCCTCTTTTCATATTCCTTTAATATTTCAAGGCAATTATCCAAAGACCCATCATTTACACAGATTATCTCTAAATCTTCAAAGGTTTGTCCAATTAGAGAATCTAAACACTTCGGTAGATAATCTTCAACATTATATATCGGGACAACGACTGATAGCTTAGGAGTGCAGTTTGAACTATTTACGAATACCCAAAATATACTGCTGAAAACTGCAAAAACGATAGATAACATGAAAATTTTTAGCCATTTTATCAAATTTTTCGTATCCATAAACTACCCCTTTATTCCCAATAAAATTCATCTTAAAGAGTATTTAGATTATGTAATTTTTATAAAATAAAATTAATAAAAGATTTTTCAATATTATTTAACTCTATTAATAATTTAAAGTCAAGTCGTCTTACTATTATAATTCAAATTTCTATAAAATTAATTTATTCTTAAAATACAAACACTTAATCAAATACACTCTAAAACCCACAAAAAAATAAGTGTAGAATTTTAATTATTTTAAAAAATCTTTATCTTTCAAGATTGCTGTTGCTAACTAATAGAATCCTAAAAACACAGACATAAAAGAAGCTAATTTTCATCTAAGTTTTGTACACAAACGACTTTAGACTATGTCTGGTCGAGGCGACAGGATTTGAACCTGCGGCATCTACGTCCCGAACGTAGCGCTCTACCAAGCTGAGCCACGCCTCG